>CALDGN010000173.1 GCA_937942965.1 uncultured Acidimicrobiales bacterium
ACGTCATCTACGGAAACGAAGCCGCAGACACCCTCTATGGCGGCAACGGCAACGACATCATCTACGGCGGCCTGTGGCGAGACACGATCTACGGTGGAGCCGGCGACGATGAACTCCGCGGCAGCGCAGGGAACGACACAATCTTTGGCGGTACCGGGAACGATGCGATCTATGGATGGACCGGCATTGATCTGATCGATGGCGGGGGCGGCGATGACGACCTGTTTGGCCAAGTCGGCCGTGACCAGATTCAGGGCAACGCTGGCAACGACTACGTCCACGGAGGCATCGGTCGAGACCGCTGCACCGGCGCCGTTTGGGGAAACGCGGATTGGGTCGGCGACCGACGCATTCTGTGTGAGTACTAGCCATACAGCGATGTCATGGTGACCGACTAAGGTCGCCCTATCGATACAAGCCGTGAACACCCCGGCCCCGTCTATGCCCTCGATATCGAGACCGATACCGAGCTCGGAGGCCTCGATCCCAGAACTGCGCCGATCGTCGCCGTGGCCCTGTCGGGCAATGGCTGGGCGACGGTGTTCGACGGGCCGGAGACGTCGATTCTCGGTGACCTCGACGACGCAATTCGTGCGCTCACACCAGGGGTGATCGCCACGTGGAACGGCGCTCGATTTGATCTGCCCTTCCTCGAGGACCGAGCGGTACGCGCTGGAATCGAACTCGGCCTGCAACTCTTTGCGGACCCGCACTACCGATCTCGCCACGAACCCCTGCCGGGCCACGAGGGCGGATACGTTGCAACGTGGTACGACCACCGCCACCTTGACGCTTACGCCGTGTACCGGGCGGACGTCGGGGCCATGATGCACCTGCCGTGCGGGTTGAAGAGCCTCGCAAAGTTCATTGGGCTTTCGCCGGTCGAAGTCGACCGAGAACGCATCCACGACCTCACCACACAAGAGCTCCACGACTACGTGGCGAGCGATGCAATCATGACGCGAGAGCTTGCCCTCCGCCGCTGGAACACCGCCCACCGCCATATCGACCTGTTGTAGGCCGACGTGCGGCTAGGCCCGAGCCGCTGTCGATGTGCGGCTAGGCCCGAGCGGCCTCGTCGCCGCAGGCGACGGCGAACCCTGCGGGTTCGGAGCGGAAATAATGGAGATTCGGTAATACGACAGAATCGCGGCGGAGCCGCTGTCGTATTACCGAATCTCGTCGTAGTTGGCCACCTGGTGGTGTGCCGTGTCGAGATA
The DNA here is from genome assembly GCA_937942965.1 of uncultured Acidimicrobiales bacterium. Taxonomy (GTDB): domain Bacteria; phylum Actinomycetota; class Acidimicrobiia; order Acidimicrobiales; family UBA10347; genus UBA10347. The sequence continues at coordinate 1,221 of CALDGN010000173.1, forward strand.
CACCTTGGCTTCGGGAACGCCCCCGAAACGTCCACGGCTCCAGCGCACCTCGATGTGCCCCTCGATTGGACGACGCGCACCCTTCAGCTCGGCGCGCCAACGAACCATCGGCTGGCCCATGGCATCGGCCCACACATCAAACGACCGAATCGAGAACTGGCGGCGAAAGTCGCTCGGAGTTCCGACCCGGAACCGCAGCGGGGTTGCGTCCGAGCTCGCCCCGAGCACGAAGTACGGAGCTGGTTGAAAGCGGAGGAGCCGCCACAACATGAGCTCTTGGTCGGCCTTGTCGGCAAGATTGTCTTTCCAGCGGTGGGCGGTTGCGACCGACACCGCGTTCACAAAATCCCGGTACGGGCTTGTGAGCTCGTCGGGCCACGCTCCCCGTGTGGGCAACGCATCTTTCAGCCGTTGCCGCGATTCGCCGTCGAGCTTGCTTACACACTCGGGCATTGCGTCTAGCCCGGTGAGGGCCACACTGCGCGCATAGAGGTCTTGGTAGGCCTCGGGGGCGATCTCGAGAAACCAGTCGGTGCGGTCGCCGCGTCGCTCGGCCAGAAGCCGGTCAAACACATGTGCTGGGGACACGTTGAACAGAATGTCCGATCCGTACTTGCAGCTGATCAGATAGACATGGTCGACCCGCAGGTCCGCTGGGATCTGGTCGTATCCGGGAGGTCGGCCCGGCCCCTGCCACTCGACGCGATCGGGCACCCTGCCTCGTAGGCCGTCGGGCGATTCGAGAAAGCGGCGGCCGTGCTCCCACGCTTGGGCGAACTCAGCCAGGGATTCGCCTGCCACGAGTTCGTCGTAGAGCAGGTCGTACTCGTCGTTGGCGACGTTGTGGAACCAGTCTGGCCGGACGGCGAGCGCCCGCTCGATGTTTGGAAAGCCCAACATCGCAAGACCTGTGACGATCTCGGTGATCTTGGTTCTTGAAGATGCCATAGAAGCGTGTGGTCAGTCCCGAAAGAGCGGAGCGAACTGCAGCTGGGCGCCAATGAGGTCGCTCGGCAGGTCGTCTTCTGAGTAGACGTGGAGCTGGGTGTAGACGTCGATGGCGGTGCCGGTGGTGTCGATCCACTCAACCACTGCGTCTGCCCATCGCTCGTCGAGCAGGGCCTTGCCCATGCGGGCGCGGGCCTTGGCCTCGAGGTCGGTGGGCACCGAGCGGGCTACGACCTCGAGGGCCAGTAGCCGTTGCAGGACATCGATGGACTCTGCTGCGTACACCGTTGGCGGATCATCGCGCACAACGGCGTAAGCAACCCCGCTCATGCGCCTCGTTGATGGAACCGGCCGGCAATGTCTGCTTCGGTCCAGTATCCGGGGAGCGGCTCTACCGCCCCGTCTTGGGCATAGCTGCGAAGACGAGCAACGCCCGCAGCGTTCGTTTCGCCGAGGTCGAGGCCATCGCCGGGATCGTCGAAGATTTCGATCGCATCGAAGAGCGCCCACGGGCCGACGGCGCGCATTGCACGATCGCCCTCTGAGTTCTTGCGTGGCAGGTGCGAGGTGAGCACGAGCAGGCGGGTGTCTGGGTGCGTGGTCTTGAGGACGTTGGCCCGACCCAGCATCTTCCAGAGCGTGTCGGTGCGCATCAGGCCTGGCCGGCTGCTGGTGAAGGCACCGGACATGTCGACGTAGTAGCGGTACTCGCCCGCCTGGTCGGCGATCTCGAAGTTGAGTTGGAGACCGGTGCCCTTGACCTTCACCTTCTCGGCAATGATCTCGAAGCCGGCTTCTTCCAACACCTCCTTGGCGAGGTCCTGGGCTTTCTTGCCCTCCTTGGTGGCGCGTGCCTGGAAGTGTTCGACGCGCTCCTCGATGTTCTCGGGTACTTGAAGCGTAGGCAATGGTTCATCTCCTGCTGATTCGACAGGCCGGTGTCGTCGACGGGCCTGTTCTGCGGCGACCCGTTCGCGGGCCAAAGTGACGTAGTCGGGATCGAGATCGAAGCCGACGCCGATCCGTGCGGTGCGTTCGGCTGCGACGACGGTCGAGCCCGAACCGAGGAAGGGGTCGAGGACGACGTCGCCCTCGAACGTGTAGAGATCGATGAGACGGCGCGGGAGCTCGACTGGGAATGGCGCCGGGT
>CALDGN010000174.1 GCA_937942965.1 uncultured Acidimicrobiales bacterium
GTCGGGACGCGTCTCGAAGATCGCGTCGAGCGCCGCGGCGTCGCCCTTGCAGTCGCTGATCAGGAACTCGACGCTGCAACCGGGCACTCGGTCTCGGATCGCTGCGACCGTGTTCACAAAGCCCGATGCTCCATGGTCTGCAAGATCGTCTCGGGCGACCGTGGTGATGACGGCATAGGACAGGCCGAGCTTCTCGACAGCCTCAGCGACCCGCCGCGGCTCGTCGACGTCGAGCGGTTCAGGCTTGCGGGTGTCGACCAGGCAGAAGCCGCACGCTCGGGTGCAGCGCTCGCCGTTGATCATGAAGGTTGCCGTGCCATCGGCCCAGCACTCGAAGATGTTCGGACAGCCGGCCTCTTCGCAGACCGTGACCAGATCGAGGTCTCGCATGACCGACTTGAGGCGTCGGTACTCGGGGCCGAGGTTGGCCTTGACCTTCATCCAGTCGGGCTTGGTGGCGCCGATCTCGAGGCCCTCGTCGACGCCGGCTTGGGCCAGGCGACCGAGCAGGCGCACGGGCGTGCCGGTTGCGACGGGCTTGGGCGTCTCGCCCGGGCCGAGTCCTCGGGAGAACGCGGACAGGTCCTCCGGGGCATGACGCCAGGCGACATCAGCACGATCGACTTCGCCGGTTTCCCAACGACCGGCAACTCGAGCCGTGAGCGCGTCGACGACGTCGCTCATCGAAGCATCGATGCCTTCGGCCTTGAGCGAGGTGACTGCCTTGTCGGTGATGCCGCACGGGACGATGTGGTCGTACCAGTCGTGATCGACGTCAACGTTGAGCGCAAACCCGTGCATGGACCGGCGACGCTTGAGACGAACGCCGATCGCTGCAATCTTGCGAGGGTTCGGGCCGTCGGCATCGATCCAGACGCCGGTGAAGTTCTCAAGCCGACCGGCGCCCGGCAGACCGAGATCCGCGAGCGTGTCGATGAGTAGCGCTTCGATCGAGTGGACGAACTTGGCCGTATCGGCCATGCCGCCGCGACCGGGCACCGTCAGGATCGGATAGCCCACCAGCTGACCGGGGGCGTGCAACGTGACATCGCCACCTCGGTCGACGTCGACTGAGGTCGCGCCGACCGACGCAGGATCAACCAGGATGTTCGCGGGATCAGAGCTCCGGCCGAGCGTGAACACCGGAGGGTGTTCGAGCAACAGCAGGTGATTCCGGTCGCCAGCGTTCAGTGCGCGCTGGAGGTCCCATGCTTCGGTGTACGGGACGCGTCCGAGCCAGCGGACGTGGAGCGGCGACCGGTCAGGCACTACTGGAGCTCCGCCTCCCAGTCGTGCGTCTCGATGATGGTGCGGATCCGGTCGAGGAATGCGGCGGCGTAGGCGCCGTCGAATGCTCGGTGGTCCCACGCCAAGGCGAGGACGCCGACGGAGTGGATGCCGATCGTCTCGTTGCCGAACTCATCGGTGACGACAACGGGCTTGCGCTTGATGCCGTCGGTCGAAAGGATCGCGACCTGGGGCTGATTGATGATCGGGAACTGCATCATCGTGCCGTATTGCCCGGCGTTGGTGATCGTGAAGGTGCCGCCTGTGATCTCGTCAGCCGAAAGCTGCTTGGCACGGGCACGGGTGGCGAGGTCGACGACATCGCGAGCGATGGCACGCATGCGCTTGCCGTCGGCGTCACGGATCACCGGTGCGAGGAGACCTTCGAAGTTGAGGTCGACGGCGATCGCCAGGTTTACGGCCCCGTGCACGATGAGTTCGCCATTGCCCATCGAGGCGTTCATGTGCGGAAAGTCGCGCAGTGCGTCGACGAGCGCCCGGCTGATGAACGGCAGGTAGGTCAGGCTGAAGCCCTCTTGGGCCTTGAAGTCGGCCTTGTGGGCTCGTCGAGCACGCTCAACGTTTTCGTAGTCGACTTCGATGGCGGTGAGGACGTGGGGTGAGACCTTCTTGGACTCGACCATGTAGTCAGCCGTCGTGGCCCGGATCCGGTTGAGCGGAACGATCGTGTCACGGGCGTTCGCGGGCAGCGGCGCCACCACGGCAGCGAGCTCGGTCGAGGTGGATGCCGCAGCGGGGACCGGAGCAGCCGCAGCAGGGGCGGGTGCTGCTGCTGGAGCGGGTGCAGCGGCCGGAGCCGGCGCAGCTGCTGCGGGTGCGGATGGGGCGGCGGGTGCGGCTTCGCGCTGGGCGCTGATGGCAGCTTCGACATCGGCACGCGTGATGCGGCCGCCGACGCCGGTGCCTTGAATCGTGGAGACGTCAAGGCCGTTGTTGGCGATGAGGCGACGCACGACCGGCGAGAGCAGTACGCCTTCGGTCGGCGATGCTGCTGCGGGAGCAGGCGCCGGGGCTGGTGCTGCGGCAGGAGCCGGGGCTGGTGCCGGGGCTGGCGCAGCAGCAGGAGCCGGTGCGGGAGCGGGTGCGGGCGCTGGGGCCGGAGCCGGTGCGGGTTCGGCAGCAGGCGCTGGAGCCGCGGGAGCAGCCGCCGGCGCGGCTGCGCCGTCACCGATCACGGCCAGCACCACACCGACATCAACCGTCTCGCCCTCGGGCACGACAATCTGGGTGAGCACGCCAGCGACCGGCGAGGGAACCTCGGAGTCAACCTTGTCGGTCGAGACCTCGAAGAGCACCTCGTCGAGCTCGACGGTCTCGCCGGGCTGTTTGAACCAGCGGGTGATCGTGCCTTCGGTGACGGTTTCACCGAGCTGTGGCATCGTGACGTCAGCCATTGCGGAAATCCTTGTGGGTTGCGGCTCGACCTGTCGAGCCGGAGAGGGGTTCGGGCGGAAAAGTTTGGAAGGTCAGTGGAGGCCGCGGCCGGTCAGCGCAAGCACGGTTTCACCGAACGTCTCGCTGATGGTCGGGTGCGGCTGAATAAAGGCGGCAAGCTCGTCGACCGAGGCTTCCCAGTTGACGGCGAGGTAGCCCTGGCCGAGCTGTTCAGTGACCCAAGGGCCAATCATGTGGACGCCAAGAATGCGGCCGCCGTGTCCGGCAGCGTTCTTCTCAGCAACGATCTTGACGAGGCCTTCGGTGTCGCCAACGATCATCGCTCGACCGTTGCCGGCGAAGCGATGCTTGTCGACCACGATGTCATAACCCGCTTCCTTGGCCTGAGCTTCCGTCATGCCGGCGAATGCGACCTCGGGGTGCGAGTAGATGCACCACGGCACGTTGGCGTAGTCGACCGGAGGAGCGGGCTCGCCCAGGATCTCCTTGATGATCTGCATGCCTTCGGCGAAGCCGATGTGAGCGAGCTGGGCGGTGTTGATGACATCGCCTGCGGCAAAGACGCCAGGTTCAGCGGTGCGGAGTGATTCGTCGACCTGCACGAAGCCTCGGTCGTCGACCTGCACGGCGGTTGCGGCAAGCCCAAGGCCGCGAGTGACTGGTGCTCGACCGACACACATGACGATGAGGTCAACATCGACCGTCTCGCCCTCGCCATACGACAGGCGGGTGCCGCCGCCAGCTTGAGGCTCATGACCCGTCACGCCGACACCGGTCTTGACGGTCATGCCACGGCGGGTGAAGGAGCGTTCGAGGAGCTTCGAGCAGTCGTCGTCAGCGCCGGCGATGAGCTTGGGCAGGTACTCGAACAGGTGGACGTTCGAACCGAGGTCGGTGAGCAGCGAAGCAAACTCGCTGCCGATTGCGCCACCGCCGATTACAGCGACCGAGTCGGGAACACGATCGAGCGACAGGAACTCGTCGCTCGTCATCACCAGGCGGCCGTCGATGTCGAAACCGGGAAGCGTGCGTGGCGCGCTGCCAGTTGCGATGAGCACGTTGTCGGCGGTGAGGTCGACGTCGCCGGAGCTTCCGCCTCGGACCTGGACGCCGCGGTTTGGCTGCAGTGCGCCGTTGCCGTCATAGACGGTGACCTTGCGGCCCTTGAGCAGCCCACCGAGACCACCGACGAGGGTGTCGATGATCTTCTGCTTGCGGGTCTGGGCAACGTTCATGTCGACGACAGGCGCCGACGAGGTGATGCCGAAATCGGCTGCATGGCCGACGGTGCGGAAGACGTGGGCGGTTTCGAGGAGTTCTTTGGCTGGGATACAGCCGACATTCAGACAGGTGCCGCCGAGCTTGTGCCGCTCGACGAGACCAACGTTGAGGCCAGCACCAGCGCCATAGAGTGCTGCTGCGTACCCGGCGGGGCCGCCGCCGATAACGACAAGATCGTGATGGGTCATGGCTGACCAGGGTACCGAGTCTTAGCCGAGCGTGACTTGGAGCGCGAATGCCACCAGAATGGCGATGCCGCACAACAGCGACAGGAAGATCAGCATGCGCGTAGACACGTCGCACAGCCTAGGGACCTCTGGCGGGGCACGCGCATGAGCGCTACGTCACCAACGCCCTCGGAACCAACCCACCCGATCCGCTCATTGCTGATCCTCGGTGGCGGTAGCGAGATCGCGCTCGCCTTTGCTGAACGTTGTGTGCAAGAGGGCCTCGATCGCCTTGTGCTTGCCGGCCGAGCCGGCGGTTCTGTCGACGATGCTGCCGCGTCGATGTTGGCATCGCATCCCGATGTTCGCGTCGAAGTAGCGGGCTTTGATGGCGCTGCGAGCGCCACCCACGCCGCCGCCCTGCGCACGCTTTCGGATCAGCACGGCCCGTTCGACACGATCCTGATCGCATTCGGCGCGCTCGGAGAACCGTTCGATCTAGCTCACGATCCCCATGCGGCTGCCGAATTGGTGCAGGTGAACTTCGCCGGCGCGGTTTCTTCCGCACTCGCTTCGATCGACGTACTCCGGGGGCAACCCGGAGCGCGACTCATGATCATCTCGTCGATTGCCGCTGTGCGCCCTCGCGTCGGCAACCTCATCTATGGCAGCGCCAAGGCTGGCCTCGACGCATTCGCGACCGAACTGCGAGCCCCGGCTCGCGATGTCGGCGTCGATGTATCGATCGTGCGGCCTGGCTTCGTGCACGGCCGCATGACCGAAGGCCTCGAAGCGGCGCCGTTCGCTACGACCCCTGCCGCGGTCGCCGAGGACATGTACGCCGGAGCAATGGCGGGTCGATCGGTCATCCACTCGCCCAATGCACTCGCACCGGTCGGTCGCGTGCTGCGCTCGCTGCCCGGACCCGTGTGGCGGCGCATCTCCGCCGGGTGATCGCGCCTGCGCTGCGACTCCTGCGGCCCCATCAGTACACGAAGAACCTTCTGATCTTCGCTGCGCCCGGTGCTGCCGGACGCCTCGACGAGCCATCCGTTTTCGCGACGACGCTGCTGGCGTTCGTGCTGTTCTGCGCCGTCTCGTCGGCGGGGTATGTCGTCAACGACTTGCTCGACGCCGACGCCGATCGGCTGCATCCCAAGAAGAAGCATCGCCCGATCGCTAGCGGTGCCGTCTCGCCTCGCCAGGCAACGATCCTGTTCATCGCTCTGCTCGCGGTCGGGTTCGTGGTCGCTCCGTTCGTGTCCTGGCCGTTCGCTGCGTTGCTGGTCGCATATGCGGCGCTGAGCATGTCGTACTCCAACTACTTGAAGCGCGTGCCCTGGGTCGAGCTCATCATCGTCAGTGCCGGCTTCTTGTTGCGCGCAGCCGCTGGTGGTGCAGCGACCGACACGAGTCTGAGCGCCTGGTTCCTCGTCGTCGTTTCGGCGGGCGCACTCTTCGTGATCACCGGCAAGCGCCTCGGCGAACTCCTCACGCTCGGTCCGGACACGCCAAGCCGACCCGTGCTGGCGAGCTACACCGCTGCTTCGCTCCGGGGCGTCGCCGCTGGATCCGCAGTCCTCGCCGTCGGCGCCTATGCCGCCTGGGCTGTTGCCGAGGCCGGAAACCACACCGGCGGCGATACCGGCGAACTGTTTCTCAAGCTCACAACGATTCCGTTCGTCATCGCCATCGGCCGCTATCTAACGCTGTCATGGCGAGGCGACGGCGAAGCGCCCGACGTGCTCGTACTGCGCGACATCGGCATGCTCGCCATGGGTGCGATCTGGGTCGGCTTCTACGCGTTCGGGCTCTACGCATGACCAGCACCCGCCAGCTCGTCACCGGATGGGGACGCCACGGCGCGGTCGACATGCACGTCGTCGAACCGCGCAACCGTGGCGAACTTGAGCGCGTGGCCGCACCGAGCAACAACGTGGTCCCCCGAGGCCTCGGCCGCAGCTACGGCGACGCTGCTCAGCGCGCTGGCGGGACTGCGATCGCCACCACCGGCTGTCGACGCGTCGAATGGCTCGACCAGGCCAGCGGCGTGTTACGAGCCGACGCTGGTGTCACGATCGGCGAGCTGATCCAGATCGGGATTCCGCTCGGCTACTTCGTCCCGGTCTCCCCCGGCACTCGCAACGTGACGGTTGGCGGCGCGATCGCCGCCGACATCCACGGCAAGAATCACCACGTCGACGGCAGCTTCGGCGAACACGTCCAGCAGCTGACCTTGCGCCTGGCCGACGACTCGATCGTCGAATGCTCACCGACCAACGAAGCCGACCTGTTTTGGGCAACGGTGGGCGGCATGGGGCTCACCGGCATGATCCTCGGCGCGGTGATCACCATGGCAGCTGTGCCGAGCTCGACGATCTCGGTCGAGACGACCCGCCACGACACACTCGATGAGCTGATGGGCATCATGCGCAACAGCGACGCCGAGCACGACTTCTCGGTCGCCTGGGTTGACCTGCTGACCCGAGGACGCAGCGTGCTCACCCAAGGCGGGTTCGCCGATGCGGCCGAGGTCGCCGCCCACCCCGCGGGACCGCTGCGACGACCGCGCACGCCGTCTGCAGCGCTTCCTCCGCTCCCGCCGATCCGATGGGTGCAGCGCCCGTTCGTCAAGGCGTTCAACGAGCTGTGGTTCCGCCGAGCTCCGGCTGAGCAGACCATCACCCACGAGTCGATCACCGGCTTCTTCCATCCGCTCGATGCCATCCGCGATTGGAACCGGCTGTACGGCTCGACCGGGTTCGTCCAGTGGCAGTGCGTTGTCGAGTCCGACGACGCGTTGCGCTCAATCTGCGCCGACTTCGCTTCGCAGCCTGCGTTCTTCACCGTGCTCAAACGGTTCGGCGCCGAGAACGCCGCTCCCCTGTCGTTCCCCAAGCCCGGCTGGACGCTCGCCGTCGATCTGCCGGCGACGCCCAAGGTCTTCGCCGCGCTTGAACGCTTCGACCAGCAGGTCGTCGACGCGGGCGGTCGGCTCTATCTCGCTAAAGACGCCCGCATGTCTCGCGCCACGTTCGAAGCCGGCTACCCGCGGCTCGACGACTGGAAGCAGGTTCGCAGCGCCGTCGATCCACAACGGCGCTTCACCAGCGACCTCGCCGAACGCCTGGGGCTCTAAGCCGTTCGTGGCCGATTAACTCGCCAAATCGCCGTAACTGCTGCGACCATGGAGAGACCCCCCACTTCCCCACGACCGCCACTGCCCTGGCGAAGAGGACACCATCATGGACAACATGCAGATCGCCATCAGCGGTGCATCCGGAATGATCGGCACGGCGTTGTCTGCGTCGCTGCGGGCTGACGGGCATCGCCCCATCGCGCTCGTTCGGCGCGACGTGCGCTCGGGTGCCGACGAGATTCGCTGGGACCCTGCTGCGGGCACGATCGACGCATCCAGCCTCGAGGGCATCGACGCTGTCGTGCACCTGGCCGGCGCCGGCATCGGAGACAAGCGCTGGACCGACGAGCGCAAAAAGATCATCATGGACAGCCGTGTCGATGGCACGAAGCTGCTGGCCGCGACGCTCGCTGGCCTCGACCGAGCGCCCTCGGTGCTCGTGTCGGGCAGCGGCATCTCGTACTACGGAGACCGCGGCGACGATCTGCTCGACGAGTCCGAACCCAAGGGGCCGGGCTTCCTCGCTGATGTCGTCGAAGAGTGGGAAGCAGCCGCGCAGCCTGCAATCGATGCGGGTATCCGCACGGCGTTTGCTCGGACCGCTGTCGTTCTCGATGCAAACGGCGGCGCCCTCAAGCGTCAGCTTCCGTTCTTCAAGCTCGGCCTGGGCGGCCGCTTCGGGTCCGGCAAGCAGTACTTCCCCTGGATCTCGCTCAACGACGAAATCCGGGCGATCGAGTTCTTGCTGCACGGCGACCTGGCGGGCCCCGTCAACCTGGTCGCACCCGAGACGGCAACCAATAACGAGTTCACGAAGACGCTCGGCAACGTATTGAAGCGACCGACGCTGCTACCGATTCCGCTGTTCGGCCCCAAGCTGCTGTTCGGCGCTGAGCTGGTTGAGCAGCTCATCATGTGGAGCACGCGTGCGACCCCTGGCGCGCTCGAAGCCGCAGGATTCACCTTCGAAGACCCGACGCTCGAGGGCGCCCTGCGCTCCGTGCTCGGCAAGTAACCAAGACCGAGAGGACCACCGATGAGCAAGCAACGTTCTGTTTCCGTGAGCCGCCAAATCGCAGCTCCCGCCGATGTCATCTTCGACATCCTCGCCGACCCATCACGCCACGCCGAGATCGATGGCTCCGGCACCGTTCGTGGCGCCAAGCTCGACGACCCCGAACGCCTCAAGATGGGCTCCAAGTTCGGCATGAAGATGAAGATCATCGTGCCCTACGACATGCGCAGCACCGTCGTCGAGTTCGAAGAAGGCCGCCAGATCGCGTGGGCACACTTCGGCAAGCACCGGTGGCGCTACGAGCTCGAACCGAACGACGACGGCACCCTCGTCACCGAAACGTTCGACTGGTCGACGGCGCTCAGCCCCCAGTTCATCGAACTGTCCGGCTACCCCAAGAAGCACCCGGCGAACATGGAAAAGACGCTGGAGCGTCTCGAAGCGGTCGCTATCGCAGACGCCGCGTCGAGCTAACCCGGCGGCGCCGACGGCGCACTTCGACGACCGCGGGTGGGCCGGGCATGTACCGGCTCATGATGTCAGGAGCCAGATCGACCCGTTCGCCCGGGCTGTCCAGCACCGCCCGCTGAAAGGTCGTGACCGGGCGCGAGGCATCTCGGAAGGTCGTCGGTAGTGGAACTGGCCCGGTGATCGGGCCAGGCGTACCGGTGGTACGAGGTGTGGTGGTCGAATGCGTATCGACGCTCATGTCGTCTCCGCCGCGTTCCGGATGCGGAGAATCTTGTCCCACTGCTGGCTGCGGCGCAAGCTGAAGCTGAGGCGAGCGGACTAGGCAGTGCCGGGATCGATGACCCACACGTCGTCGCCGAGGGCCTTTTCGAACGCCCGCACTTGCGAGCCGACGCCGCTGTGTTTGCCGTCGAAGACGACGATCGCTTCGTCGGCATTGTCCTGAAGCCAGCGGTCGCGCTTGCCGAACGCCTTGCCCGCGTCGGCGGCCGACTTCGGCAACTTGGTGTCGACGATCACGACATCGCTTGCTTGATCGAGCAGCTCATCGAACCGGGCTTGGGACGCTTTGGGCCATCGGGCCGCCGGATCGGGGAACGCGAGCACGGCAACGAACTCGACGCCCGCTTCGATCGCGGCTTCGACCGCAAGGGTCTCAGCGCCGAGCTGCAGTCCGCTGAACACGCGCACGCCTTCGAACATCTGGGCTTTGGCCTGCAGGATCTCGGCGATCTGACGGCGCACAAGTTTGGTCACCGGGTTCTCGTCGTAGCCGCCGAGCTCGGGCGGACGGTGGCCGACGATGGCGATGCGACGCGTCGTGAGGTCTTCGGTGCTGGTGGGCGTGGTGGGCGCCGTTGCGCTGGCACCGGCACTGGCGCTTGAGCTGCGGCCGACGGCATCGGCTTCGCCGCTGGGTTCGATGCCCATGATCTCTTCGCGGCCGCGGACGGCAAGCTCGTCGGCCCGGTCGTTCCAGCGGTCGCCGCTATGGCCCTTGACCCATTCGAAGGTGACATCGCGCTCCTGGTAGAGCTCGATCAGCGGCTCCCAAAGATCACGGTTCGCGACGGGCTTCTTCTGCGAGTTCTTCCAGCCGCGCTTGAGCCAGCCCTTCCACCAGCTGTCCTTGAAGCAGTTCACGACATAGGTCGAGTCGGACACGATGTGGAGGGGACCTGGAAGCGCCTTGACCGCTTCGAGGGCGGCTTGGAGTTCCATGCGCTGGTTGGTGGTTTCGGGGGCGCCTCCGTAGGCGGCTTCGCCGTCGGGGATCACCCAGCCCCAGCCGCCTGGACCGGGGTTTCCGCTGCAGGCTCCGTCGGTGTAGACCTCGATGCGACTCATCGCCTCACCATAGGAGCGAACCGGTCGCAGCGCTCACTGCGCGACACTGGCACCGTGAACTCGACGGAACAGTTCGGT
>CALDGN010000175.1 GCA_937942965.1 uncultured Acidimicrobiales bacterium
CCGCAGAGCACATCGGCGACGATGACTTGCCCTGGGTGTCGAGTCGTTCGAGTGGCGTCGAAACGAAGCTATTCGTCGCCAAGGTCAGCGAGGGTCTCTGGATTCTGCGGAACCGGTTCGCACCGGGCGTCGAGCTTCAACCCCACAAGCACACCGGGCAGGTCTACGCCTTCACGACCTCGGGCGCCTGGGGCTATCGCGAAAGCGAATACATGAACACGAACGGCTCGTTCCTGTACGAACCAGCAGGATCGATCCACACCCTCTACACGCCCGAGGACAACACCGAAGTCACCGACGTGTTCTTCGCCATCTATGGCGCCAACTTGAACATGGATCCCGATGGCTCGATCGAGTCGGTAACCGACGCCGAATCGGTGCTCGGGTACTACCTCCATGAGTGCGCCAAGCTCGGCGTCGAGAACCCGCCGGTACTGACTGACTGATCGCCGAGGCCCGCTCATGCAGTCGCTTGCTGGAGTTCGCATAGTCGAGGTCGCCGAGATGGTCGGCGGCCCCTACGCGACCAAGTTGCTGGCCGACCTCGGGGCCGAGGTCATCAAGGTCGAGCCACCTACCGGTGATCGATCGCGCCACGTCGGGCCCTTCCCGGCCGGAGCCGAGGGTGACCGCGAGCAGAGCGGTCTCTTCCTCGGACTGAATACGAACAAGCGGAGCGTCGTGCTCGATCTCGACGACTCGGCCGGACGGGCACGTCTCGCCGAGCTCGTCGCCGAAGCCGACATCGTCGTCCACGACCTGCGAGCCGCTCGGGCCGCCGAGGTCGGGCTCGACGGCGATGAGTTGCTGGTCCGCCACCCAGGGCTCGTCGTCACGGCCATCACTCCGTTCGGGCTCACCGGTCCCCAAGCCGACTGGGCTGGCGATGAACTTGCCGTCGTGCATGGCGGGGGTTGGGGATTTCTGATTCCGGGCGACGACCCCGACCCCACGCGACCGCCGCTCACCGTGCCCGGCTGGTTCGCCCACTGCCATGCCGGGATGGCCGCTGCGCTCGCCACGCTGGGGGCGGCCCACAAAGCTACGACGACCGGTGTCGGCGAGTTCATCGACCACTCGGTGCTCGCCACCGTGTCGGCCATGCTCGAAGCGTCGTTCATCGCCTGGAGCTACGCCGGCAACATCGCCAAGCGAAACGACGGCCGAATCCTTACCCCGTGGCGCATCTTGCGCTGCTCCGATGGGCTCATCTTCCTGGTCACGGTCGAGCAGGATCAGTGGGAACGCCTGGTCGAGATGATGGGTACGCCCGAGTGGGCGACGATGGGCATCTTCGACACGATCGAGGACCGAGCCGCGAACCAAGACGTGCTCAACATGTACCTCGAGGAGTGGACCTCGCAGCACACCGTCGATGAGCTCTGGCACGCGGGCCAGGACCGTCGCATCTGCTTCGCCCCCGTGTTCACGATGCCCGACCTGGCCCGCCAGCCGCACCTGCGCGAACGAGGGTTCTTCCACACGATCGAGCACCCAGTCGCAGGTGAACTCGAACACCTCGGCGCCCCATACCTGATGGAGCCAGCGTCGTGGGCGCTACGCACGGGCGCTCCACTGCTCGGCGCCGACAACGACGCGACGTTCACGCAACGCTCGTCCGAGCGACCGTCACCCGACCTCGACGCGCTCGCCACCAAGCCGCTCGCCGGCGTTCGGGTCATCGACTTCTCGTGGGTCTGGGCGGGCCCGTACTGCACGATGCACCTGGCGTACCTGGGCGCCGACGTGATCAAGATCGAGTCGAGCACGCGGCCTGGCCTTGGGCGCCGATTGCCGATCCACCCGCAAGGTATGGAGCCCACACTCAACACGTGTGGCTACTTCAATCAATGGGATCAGGGGAAGCGCAGCGTCGAGCTCGACCTCACCGACCCGTCATCGATCGAGACCGTGCTCGCCCTCGTCGCCGACGCTGATGTCGTGGTCGACAACTATGCGACCGGCGTGATGGAGCGCCTCGGGCTGGGCGACGACGTGCTTCGTGCCGCGAATCCCGACATCATCCTCGCCTCGGTCACCGGCTACGGGCACACCGGCCCGCACCGCGAGTACATGGGTTACGGACCGACGACCTGCCCGCTCTCCGGCATCGCAGCGATGACGGGGCACCCAGGCGAGGCACCGATGGAAGCCGGACTCTCGGTCGGCGACCCTGCTGCTGGATTGACGGCCGCATTCGCGATCGTCGCTTCGCTGTTCGGCAACCAAGTCGATGGAACTCAGAGCACCCGGATCGACGTGTCGCTCTGGGAGTCGACCGCGGTCAACGGCATCCATGCCTGGATGGCCCACGCCCTCGGCCACGAACCGGACGGTCCGCAAGGAAGCCGCAGCTTCGCCGCCTCACCGCATGGGGTCTTCCGTGCCGCGGGCGACGACGATTGGGTCAGCATCGCCTGCCTCGATGACCAGCAATGGAAGTCGTTCGCCGCAATCCTCGGCATCGACGACGACAGGTTCACCACCCTGGCCGGTCGCAAGGCGAACGAAGTCGAACTCGAGGCCATCGTCAGCGGGTGGACCGCCGCTCGTGAACGGTGGGCCATCACCGAAGAGCTCCAAGCCGCCGGCATCGCCGCCTACCCCTCGCTGCGCTGCGACGAGCTCGAGGCCAACCCGCAGCATGTCGCCCGGGACTTCTGGGAGCGCTTCGATCACCCCGAGGTCGGCCAGCGGACCCACAGCGGCGTGCCGTGGCGCACCCGCAACTGGCCCAACGGCGTCGCCCGCCGCGCTCCCCTCATCGGCGAGCACACCGCCGAAGTCCTAGCCGTCAGCGACGTCTGAGGGAGCCGAGCACGATCACGGCGAACCCGACGATGCTCGGCAGCGTGATCACGGCGACCGCCGCGCCGACCGACAGTGACGTCGACGCGAGGGACCCGATGATGACCGGAGCGATGAGCACCATCACTCGCGAGCCTGCCGTGAGCGCGCCGAGTCCGGCGCCCTTCGCGCCCGGCATCTTGGCCGCATCGTCGTAGAGCTTCGGGAACATCGTCGAGTTGCCCAGGCCGGCCAAGCAGTAGGCCGCAAGCACGACCCAGCGGTTCGGGAAGAACGACGCTGCGGTTAGCCCGACGGCTGCGATTGCGACGAAGACGGTGAGCATGCGTTGGGAACCCCAGCGGGCCTCGATCGCGTCCCCGCTAAATCGGCCGATGGTCATGCCGGTCGTGTACGCCACGAACCCGAGCCCGGCGAAACCGGCAGTGGTGTCGAAATCGTCTTTCAGACGAAAGGCTGCCCAATCGCTCGAAATGATCTCGACCGCGATCGCAAAGGCGCCAGCGAGTGCAATAAGGACGAGGGCGGAGCGAGCTGCACCAGTGCGCCTTCCCTCGGACTCGTCGTCGACTTCCTGATCCTCTCGCAGCAAGCCGCTACCGACGAACACAAGCGCCACCGCGAGGATCCCCGTGACGACGACCAGGTGGGTTTGGAGCGACACGCCCGCCGAGGCGACCTGGGCGGCTGCGATGCCACCGACGACCGTCCCGAGACTCCAGAGTCCGTGCAGCCGGTTCATCACCGGCGCATGACGACGAGCGCTGAGCCACGAGCCTTGCAAGTTCATGGCGACGTCGACGACGACGTCGAACGCTTGCATGACCGCAAGCGAGAGACCGAACGCAAGCAAGGTCGTCGAGAAGCCGATCGCCGGAAGCATCGAGATGAGCACGACGGCACCGACGATCAACGACCATCGGGTGCCAAATCGCTTGAGGAGCGCGGGCGCGACGAAGCCGCCGGCGACACCGACGACGGCGGCGGCCGTCATGGTCGCGCCGAGCTCCCCAAGTGACACGTCGATCCGATCGCGGATCTCGGGCAACCGGGGCACGAACGAAGCGAACACCGCGCCGTTGATGAAGAACTGCGTAGCAACCGATGCCAGCGCCCGTCGATCCGTCGCCGTGAACTCGGCTGTCGGGAAGTCAGCGCTCATGGAGCCTCGATCGCGGCGGCGCGAGATTCTTCGATGCGCGCCGTGGTGAGACGTGGTGCGGCGTACGCAAGCAGTGCAATTTGCAGCACGCCGCCGACGAGCCACGGGAGCCGCAGCCCGAACGCACGCGAGCTCATTGCATCGCCGACCGCAACCAACACGCCGCCGAGGATGGCACCGAACGGCATCATTCCCCACGCAAAGAACCGATACACGCTGTTGACCCGACCGAGCAGATGGTCCGGGATGATCGTCTGACGGAGCGACACGGTAATCACGTTCCAGAGCACGGCGAAGAACATCGACACGGCGAACATCGCCCACACGAAGAGCCAGTTCGATGCCAGCCCGATTGCGATCGAGGTGAACCCGCTCACCAGCAGCGTCGCCCAGAGCGATGGCCCTTGACCGAGCTTGCGGCTGACGTCAGCGGCTACCCAGCCGGCCAAGATGCCACCCGCCGCTCCCCCGGTTTCGACGAGCGCAAACTCGATCGGCTCGGTGCGCAGCACCTCTTGAGCGAACAGAACGAATGCCGCGCTCGTCATCGTCGCGAGTGCGTTGAGCAGGCCCAAGGTGATCGCGAGGGGCTTCAGGAGCGGGTGCTTCCAGAGCCAGCGAAGCCCTTCCGCGATCTCGGTCCGCATAGATGCTCGTTGCGTCGACGGTGCAGGCGCTTCCTGGACGTGCTTGACCCGACGCGGCAGGCGACTGATGAGAAAGGCCGACAGCGCAAAGGTGACCGCGTCGACACCGAACGGCAGCGCGAACGTGGCGACCAGGAGGGCAGCGCCGAGCGCCGGGCCGAGCAGCGTGTTCATCACTTGCTCGGTGCTCCAGAGCCGCCCGTTCGCTCGCTCGAGCTGATCCTCATCGACGAGCGACGGC
The DNA here is from genome assembly GCA_937942965.1 of uncultured Acidimicrobiales bacterium. Taxonomy (GTDB): domain Bacteria; phylum Actinomycetota; class Acidimicrobiia; order Acidimicrobiales; family UBA10347; genus UBA10347. The sequence goes on from CALDGN010000175.1 coordinate 4,859, forward strand.
ATGATCGTCTGGGCCGTGTTGTCGTAGAGGACCTCGGCGACGCCGAGCAGCAGCGTCGCCACGAGCACCACCAGGTAGCCGGTGACGTTGGTGTCGAGCGCCGCCTCGATCCCGTCGAGTTCGTCGGGCCCTGGCAACCGATCGCCGATCGCCAGCACGCTGATCGCAACCACGGCCGTCAGCACGGCGCGAGCTGTGTTGGCCAGAACCATGATGCGGCGCCGCTCAAAACGGTCGGCGATCACACCCGCCGGAAGGCTGAACAAGAGCCACGGCAGACGCTGCGCCACGATGATCAGCGAGACGAGCAGCGGGTCACGGGTAACGGCCGAGGCGAGCCACGGATAGGCGACGAGCCCGATGCCATCACCCAGGTTCGAGATCGTGCTGGCCGCAAAAAGTGTGCGATACGGACGACCCAGCGGACGCCGCGGATCGAGTTGTGCCTCCGCCATCGGCGAAGTGTTGCAGCTGCAGCCCAGCGCTGCTGGTGTATTGGGCGTGCGGTCTATTGCGTGCTGAGGCCGGCCCGGTACTCGCCGTCGGCGATGCGGGCCGCGACGGCCGCGTCAGGTTCGGTGAGCCGTTCGAGGGTCACGCCGACGATGTCGGCGGTGCAGGCGAACTGATGCGGGTACGGCCCGACGGCCGCGCCGGTATCGATCCCGACGTCGAACGTCTCGCCACTCATCGAGAACACGATCGGCACGGTGCGCTCGAGCCGGGCATGGCCAACGGCGGTGCCGTCGACGCTCAGGACCAGATCGCCTCCGGCGCCAAACCCTCCGTCGTAGACGAAGTCGACAACCACCTGATGCGGGCCCGGAGCGAGCGCGTCAGGCGCCGCAATGGTCGTGAGTTCGTGGCCGAACCAGTTGTAGAGATAGGTCGGGCGTCCGTCATCGAGCCACAGCGACCAGCCGGCCATATTGCCGCCCTGACACGCAACCACTCCGACCGCTCCCCCATCGTCGACAACCAGATCAGCGGTGATCCGGTACGAGCAGTTCTTGAGGTTCACGATCGAACGCTCGGGCATCCGCACATGCGCCGTTGTGTAGGTCATCTTCCGTGAGTGCAGCGACCGGGGCACTTGCAGCTCACCGCCGCGAACCGAACCCGCATCGCGCAACGGATACACGCCGTACTGCTGCGCCGCCTGATCGAACAGGTCTTGTAGCTCAGCCAAACGTTCCGGATGCTGCTCGGCCAGATCGACGGCCTGACTGAAGTCGTTGGTGATGTCGTAGAGCTCCCATCGTTCCTGCGGGCCGTCGAACTCCAGGCCTTGCAAGCGAATCCATGGCACACGCCCGTGGAAACACGACGCCATCCATCCGTCGTGATACATCGCCCGATTGCCCAGAATTTCGAAGTACTGCGAACGATGCTCCGACGACATCGTGGCATCGTCGAACGTCGGCATCATCGAGACGCCGTGGATCGGCATCTGCTCAATCCCGTTGACATGGGTCGGCGGCGCGATCCCGGCAGCCGCATAGATCGTTGGGGCGATGTCAGTGACATGGCCGAACTGTGATCGCAGCCCGCCGACGCTGCCTGGGTCCATGCCGTTCGGCCAGGAAACAGCGAGCCCATTACGCGTGCCACCGAAATGCGAGGCGACCTGCTTCATCCATTGGAACGGCGCATCGAGCGCCCACGCCCAACCGACGTTGAAGTGGTTCTCGCACCGGGCCGTACCAAAGTCGTCGATGTGCTCGAGGAGCCACTCGGGATCTTCGTGCACGCCATTCTGGAAACTCGGGGCGCTCCAGGCACCATGGATCGTGCCTTCGGCCGAAGCGCCGTTGTCGCCGCTCAGATAGATCACGAGCGTGTCGTCGAGCACCCCCATCCGGTCAATCGCATCGATCACGCGCCCAATCTGGGCATCGGTGTGGGCGAGGAAACCGGCGAAGACTTCCATCAGGCGAGTCGCGACGGGCCGGTAGCGCTCGGGGTAGTCCTCCCAAGCTGGGACCTCGTCGGGCCGCTCGGTCAGCTGGGTGTCGGCTGGGATGACACCCATCTCAAGCTGACGCTCATAGATCGATGCACGAAGAGCATCCCACCCGTCGTCGAACTGTCCGGCGAATCGATCGGACCACTCATGATCGACCTGGTGCGGGGCATGCACCGCAGGCGTCGTGAAGTAGCAGAAGAACGGACGGTGCGGGCTCGACGCTCGGTGCCGTTCGATCCACGTGATCGCCTGATCGGCCAGGTCCTCGGTCAGGTGGTAGTCGTCTCGCCCGACGTGCGGCGAAATCGGTGTCGTCTGGTCGTAGACCGCTGGCTC
>CALDGN010000176.1 GCA_937942965.1 uncultured Acidimicrobiales bacterium
GGCGACCTCGTTCACTGGAGGACGGATCGGCTCGACCTTGGTGCGTCGTTCGGACGCAAGCTGGCGGAAACGAACGAGCAGAACGACGTAGCCGACGAGAGCAGCGTCGATGGCGACGTGACCGGCAACCCATGCGCCACCGAGGGTGAGCGCGAGCAGCAGCGTGACGAACGCAGCGCCTGTCAGTGCGAGCAGCACGTGGCGGCGACGCTCACGAGCAGCGGAGGTGGTCGAAGGAACCGCAGCACGACGCTGACGGGGGCCTTCCCATGCGGCCTGAATCGTGCTCTCATCGCCGCGAGGCGCATAGAGCGAGGGCTCGTCAACGGCGAGTGGGTGCAGGGGGACGACGTTCGAGGGTCCACCGACCGCGCTCTGCATGGCGGCGCTCACAGGCGCAACGGCCGGGCCGCTCATGGCATGGGGCACCGACGAGCGAACGGCGGGGCCAGCGTGCTGCAGCGGAGTGAAGCGCTGGGCGGCGTTCATGACAGGAAGCGAACCGCTCTGCGATGTCCTGAAGGCCCGAGTCGATGCGCGGCGATCTTTCAGGTACGGCGGGACCAGAACTACGGCCCACAGAGCGATGAGAATGACAAGAACCACGTACGTCAATTGAGATCAGAGGACTTCCAAGAGGACATGGTTGCACTCGGCGCATGACAATCGGTGGATTTGTCACCTTTTGTCACATCAGCACCTTGGGCACCACGTGTCGAATGTTGCGAATTGATTACGGCACAAGTTTCTAGTCGGCGGAATGGGCATTCGCAACTCGCGCGGCGAAGTTCCTCAAACGGCCTGAACCCAGGGTTTCATGGCACGCGACGTGGGCAATCCGACTGACCAGAGATCTGCACCCGCGCTTCACGGCTTCGACATGTTGGCGTCAGCTGTCGCGACGCCACTCTCCCGAGCGACCGCCCGACTTGTGCCACAGGCCAAGGCCAGTAACGGTCATGCCGCGGTCGCGTGCCTTGCACATGTCGTAGATCGTGAGCGCGGCGGCCGAGCAGGCCGTCAGTGCTTCCATTTCGACACCGGTCGGGCCAAAGGTGTCGACCACGGCCTCGACGTCGATCCACGAATCGCCGACCTCGAACTCGACGCTCGCCGCGCCGATCATGATCGGGTGACAGAGCGGGATCAGATCGCTGGTGCGCTTGGCGCCTTGGATGCCAGCAATACGAGCTACGGCCAGCACATCGCCCTTGGCGACCTCGCCCGTCGCGATCGCAGCGGCCGTCTCGGGCTGCATTTCGACCCGGGCGCGAGCGACGGCGCGTCGCTGCGTTGACTCCTTGGGCGTGACATCGACCATGCGGGCACGGCCCTGCGCGTCGAGGTGGGTAAAGCCGTGTTCCGGCGTGTCGTCAGCCACCGATTTGGCTCATCGAGCGATTCGGACGGATGAAGTGCACCTGACCGATCTGGTGGCCCGCCCACTTCGCGGTCACACCGCGAGCGATCTCGGCGGCAATCTCGTCGTCGGAACCGCCGTTGCGCAACAACGTGCGGAGGTCAAACTCGTCGACGGCGAACAGACAGTTGCGAAGCTGACCTTCGGCGGTCAGGCGGACTCGGTCGCAGTTGCCGCAGAACGCCTGGGTCACGCTGGCGATCACGCCGACCTGGCCTTGGCCATCGAGGTAGCGGAATCGCTGCGCCGGTTCGTGGCCGCGCTGGATCGGTTCGAGCGGGAAGACCTCGTTGATCTGGTCCACGATCTCTTGTTGGCTCATCACACGATCGTTTGACCAGGCCTGATCGGCGTCGAGCGGCATCCACTCGATGAACCGGACCCGCACGCCTTGTTCGCGGCCGAAGCGGGCGAAATCGACGATCTCGTCGTCGTTGATGCCCCGCATCACCACACAGTTGATCTTGACCGGGTCGAACCCGGCCTCGACCGCTGCTTGGATGCCGTCGAGCACCGTGTCGAGCTCGTCACGGCGGGTCAGTTCGAGAAAACGGTCACGGTCGAGCGAGTCGAGCGAGATGTTGATGCGCTTGAGGCCCGCGTCTTTGAGGCCTTGGGCGTGACGGCGCAACGTGGAGCCGTTCGTCGTCATCGCAACGTCAGTGTCGAGTGCTGCGAGCAGCCGCACGAGCTCGTCGAGGTTGGCTCGCACCAGAGGTTCACCGCCGGTCAGGCGGATGCTGTTCACCCCGAACTGTTCGACCATGATCCGAGCGAGTCGTTCGATCTCTTCGAAGGAGAGAATCTCGTCGCGGCTCAGCCACTCGAGTCCTTCTTCGGGCATGCAGTACGTGCAGCGGAAGTTGCAGCGGTCCGTGACCGAGATCCGCAGATCCTTGTGCACCCTGCCAAATGTGTCGACCAGTGGTCGTGTCATTGGGTGATCGTACTGCCTTACCGCCGACGACTGTCAGGCAGGGCGGCCTGGTCGACCGCTCTCAGCACCGGGTCGTGCCGGCGGACGCTGCGGCCGAGGGCAGCAGGTCTCACCGCACTGCTCAGGAACGAGCCCAAGGTCGCCGAGCGCAACCGGGGTCACGCCCTCGAGACGTTCACGGACCAATTCGACGATCATGTCGATGAAGCGAGGGTCGGTTCCCGAGGTCTCGACCCGACGGAACTCGAAGCCCTGTTCGCTCGCGGCGCGCGCTGCGTCAGTGTCGAGGTCTTGGAGGACTTCCATGTGATCGCTCACGAAGCCGATGGGCACGACGATGACATTGTCGATTGCATCGCTGTCGACCTCGTTGATCGCATCGACGATGTCGGGTTCGAGCCACGGCATCGTCGGCGGGCCGCTTCGGCTCTGCCAGACCAACTCAGATCCGGTCCGACCACCAGCGACCGCGTCGATGCGTTCACCGACGAGTTGTACCGCGTTGTTGAGCTGGTCGACGTAGAACGAGTTCGACGCCATCGACATCGGGATGCTGTGCGCCGTGAAGAACACATGCGTGCGGGACTCGTCGAGCCCGGCCAGCGCTTCGGTGAGACCATCGACCAGCGGATCGATGAACCCGGGATGGTTGAAGTAGACCCGCATCTTGTCGACGGCCGGAGCACTCCCGTCCACGGTGTCGAGTGCCGCCGCAATGTTCTCTCGGTACTGACGACAGCCGCTGTAGGAGCTGTACGCCGAGGTCACGAACGCCATCGCGCGCGTCACGCCGTCGTTGGCCATCGTCTGCAGCGTGTCGGCGAGGAACGGCGCCGAGTTGCGGTTGCCCCAGTAGATCGGCAGGTCAACATCGGCGGAAGCCAGGGCAGATTCGAGGCGACCGATCATGTCCCGACACAGTTCGTTGATCGGGCTCACGCCGCCACGATCGAAGTAGTGCTGCCCGACCAGCTTCAGCCGCTCGGCCGGAATATTGCGTCCGGCCGTCACCCGCTCAAGGAACGGAATGACCTCGTCAGGACCTTCGGGGCCACCGAAGCTGACGAACAAGATCGCGTCGTACGGCGCTTCTCCTGAGTTGCTGTCCGTGACTACTGAGTTGCTGTCCGTGACTACTGGCATGTCGTGCACTCCCACATTTTGCGGCCTGCGACTTCGAACTGCTCGATCGGGTTCGTGCAGGTGCGACAGGGCGCACCTTGGCGCTTGTAGACGTAGAGACGTTCGCCCTTCGGAATCGACTTTGCATCGGGTGCGCCGATGTCGCTCGGATCGACGGTCACGATCCGGTTGAGCCGCACCCCGAGGCGCAGCTGCTCAACAGCGAGGTTCCAGATCAGGCGCAGGTCGGCTTCTTCGACCTTGTTCGCAGGCGTTCGAGGATCGATACCGAGAATGAACAAGAACTCAGCCCGGTAGACGTTGCCAATACCGGCAACGACAGATTGGTCAAGCAGTGCCGCACCGATGGCAATGCGCTTGCGGCGCATGCGGGCGATGAACTCATCGACGTCACCGTCTTTGCGCAGCGGATCGGGGCCGAGTTTCGCGGTGGCTTCTTCGATCAGATCGGGGCCACCGACGGTGCAGACCATGGGGCCGCTAAGATCCCAGTGGGTTGCGCCCTGGCTCATGCGTAGCCGGACGGCTCCGACTGGCTCGCCCTTGGTTTTGCGGAACTTGCCGATCAGGCCGAGGTGCACATGCAGTACGTCGCCGTTGTCGAACGTCGCAAAGAGGTGCTTGCCCCACGCCTCAAATTCGGCGCAGGTCTGTCCGTCGATGCGAGCAGCTCCGGCTTCGAAGCGGCCTTGGGGAGACGAGGCCTCGACGGGCTTGGCCCGGAAGGTTCGGTTGAGGTCTCGAGCGAGTCGGTGGATCGTGTGACCCTCGGGCATCGAGTCACTCGCCTCCGGTGACGAGCGTCGGCTCGTCCGCTACGGAATCTTCGGCGTCGTCGCCAGCGCCATGTGCTGCAGTGTTCGCGGTGGCTGCTTCGAAGGCGTCGCACACCTCTTCGGCTGACTCGGTGACCTGATCGACCAAGTCACGGAACCGCTCGCGATGGCGAATGATGCCCGGACCACCGGCGACAAGAAGCGTGGACGGAAGCGCTTCGCGCAGCTCGGCGAGTTGCTCGGCGGCTTGGTCGGCGAGCACGTCGAGCACGAGACACACGCCCACGCCGATCAGGTCGTCGACCTCGTTTGCGGTTTCGACGAACGATTCCGTCGGCGTATTCGCGCCCAGGTCGACGACATCGAGTCGTCGATCGGTGAGCAAGTCAGTGACCATGGCCGAGGGCAACCCGTGGGGATCGCCAGCGGCGGCGCCGATTACGACGGTGCCGCGGCGACGTCCGGGGTGGCGAAAGAGTGGTCCGAGCTGGCCGATGACACGGTTTGCTGTCGCGGTCGCTCGATGTTCGGCGGCGATAGAGAGTTCGCCATTGGCCCAGCGTTCGCCGACATGCACGAGTGCGGGTTGCAAGAGGCGCTGGTGGACTTCGCTCGGTGCGGCACCGCCGCGCAGGGCGTCGGTGACCAGATCCCAGCAGCCGCCGACGTCGCCTGCGACGAGACGCGCTTCGAACGGCTCGACGAGCATTTCACGAGGCTCGCCGGACGAGGACCGGCGCACGCCAACTTCGTCTCTGGTGGCATCGATTGCACTCTGTTCGACCCACCATTGCCCGCCGCGCTTGACCGCGTACATGCGACCAGTGCGCACGTACCGGTAGGCGGTCATGTAGTGGACGCCGAGTTGTTCGGCGGCATCCGCGAGCGCGATGAGCTCCTCGGATGACTCGGTTTGCTGGGTACTCATGGGCAGAAGAGCGTCAGCCGTGGGGCTTACGCCACCTCGAGCCCGGAAACACGGGCTTGACGGGCAGCGGCAGCAACAGCGCGGCGGTGAGGCGAACGAGGACCGTAGCCCGCACCAGCGCGCTCTTCGTCGTTTTCGCCGCCCCAGAGGCCATGTTCGCGACCGTCGCGGCCCGCTTCACGACATTCTTCGACGACCGAGCAGCAGGCGCAGTAGGCGCGTGCGAGGGCTTCGCGGCGCTTGCGGCGGCCGTCTCGCTCGCCTGGGGTTGCAAAGAAGATCTCTGTCTTGCCTTTGCACATGGCCGCTTCTTGCCACGATGGGCGCCGCAGCGATACCGAGATTTCACCGAAGGCATCACCGGAGGTCGAGTCTGCCGAAACTGCCGTTTCGGTCACGTCGTTCGTGTCGGGGCGCATCGTGTAAGTCACGCTTTTGGTTTTAGCACTAAATAGATTGGCTGAAAAGGGGTAATCCGTCCCGATGTGAAAAAGGTTGCCGCGCGCCCTTTCGGTCCGGACGCATCCGCTGCGATACTGGTCCACTCATGCGACCGACCCGGTTTCAGCGAGTACTTCTGCTCGCCTTGACCACCGCGCTGGCCATCGTCCTGCTTGGCGACGGTTCGGTAGTCGGTGCCGCGCGCGTCGATGCACAAACGTCTTCCGAAGCGAGCGACCTGCCGTCCGGCACGCCTGAGCGCAGCACAACCGACGAGGCCTCTGCGATCCCCCAGCCTGCGCCCACCGATCCGCAGCTCTTCGATCTCGCCCTCGCCCAGAACGAACTCGACGCGCTCGAACGAGAAGCTGACGGCCTGCGTCGCGAACTCGCAGATGCGCTCGATGCCATCAACGGGCTACGAGCCAAACGCGACTTCCTCGACCTGAACCGCCCCGCTCGTGGCGAAGCACTCGACCAGGCCCGAGCCGAAGCTCGCCAGATGGCAGTCGCTGCCTATGTCGGTATCGGTCCACCGCTGCAAGGCATCGACCTGTTGCACGCGGAGACCGCCAGCGAGATGAGCTGGCGCAATGCCCTACTTCTCCAGCAGGCCGAGCGGCTGAACCAAGCAGCCGAGACCTATGCCATCCTCGCGGGCGAAGCTGATTCCGACGTCTTGGCGCTGACCGACGACATCAGCGACGAGACTCGCCACCTCGAAGAGCTCAACCGCAAGCTCAGCCGTGTCACCGAGCGCATGCCCCGGGCGGCCTGGTACATCTCGATCGCGCGCATCCACGACGAAGCCGATGCCGAGTTCCGCCAACGCGGCCGCGTCGACCCAACGCCCGCGCAATGGCAAGCACTGCGCCGCTGCGAATCGACCGAGACCTACAACATCGACACCGGCAATACGTTCTACGGTGCCTATCAGTTCACCTGGGACACCTGGGAGACGGTTGGCGGCAACGGCAACCCGGCGCTCGCGCCTCCTGCCGAACAAGACGCTCGAGCCCGGCTGCTGTACTCGCGGCGCGGCAACCAGCCTTGGCCCATCTGCGGCCGCTTCCTCCCCTGAGCCGCCTACGGTCCCGGTCGATCAATCGAATCGGCGGGGGAATTCTGTGCGGTGATGGAGCCAGAAGCCCGCGTCTGTCTGCAAAGCTCACGCTGTGACTGTCGCTGTCGTCGCCATCTTTGTGACGTGCATCGTTGCTGGCATGGGTTTGACCCATCACAGCGGCATCACGATGCGCCTCGAAGAGCGATTCTTCGCCGGGTGGATCATCGGCATCATGGCCTTCACGTTGTCCGGCATGGTGATGACCCGGCTGTTCACTTTTGGAGGGCCAGCGGTCGCGGCAGCGGCCGTTCTCGTCCTCGGAATATCGCTGACCGGCTGGCGTCGGGCTGACGCCTGGGACGACGAAGTCCGAGACCTCACCACACGACTCGCCGCTCCCCTACGCAGCGGCGAGAACCCGATCTTGCTGCTTCTGGTGCTCGTTCCGGTCTGGATCCTCACCGGACGCATGTTCGCCAACGCCTACGAGATTGCCGCTGACGGAAGCGTGCTTGTCGGACACCTGGCGTCGTTCAGTGACTGGCAAGCCCACCTGACCTACACGGCATCGTTCGCCTACGCAGACAACACCGCACTCAATCTGCCACTCGCCGCCGGCAACGACATTGGCTACCACGCCGGCATGAACTTCTTCTCGGCGTTGCTTGTCGCTGGCGGTGCGTCGTTGCCCGGCTCACTCGAGCTCGGCGGCGCCTTCACCGTCTTTGCATTCCCCGGCGTCATGTACTGCGTCGGCATGCGGGTCTTCCGCAGCCAAGCCGTTTCGCTGCTCGGCACCAGCTTGTTCCTGTTCTTCGGTGGGCTCGGCTGGATCGAGTTCTTCCGCGATGTCAGCAACGACGCCGTCGACGTCTGGCCCCGCCTCCCCCGCACCTACACCCGTGCGCCTGGCCCATCCGAGGGCAGCTGGTGGATGGAGAACCCGATCGTCGGCCACTTCTTCCCGCAGCGTCCGACCCTGATTGGGTTCCCGATCGTGCTGCTCGTCCTCGGCTGGCTCTATACCGCCTGGACCACGACCGATCGGCCGGGCGCTGACGCCGCGGGCACGGGTCACTCGGCCATGCGGCCGTTTGTGTTCTGCGGTGTGTTGGTCGGACTGACGCCGTTCTTCAACCTGTTCGCCTTCGGCGTACCGCTGGCCTTTGTTGGCTGTTGGTGGCTGATGACACGCTTCGATCGCCGCTGGCTCTGGTTCATGGTTCCGGCGGTCGTGCTGGCTCTGCCCATGGTCCGGTTCCTTCAGCCACCAAGCAGCACGCTTGAAATCCCCTACGACTGGGTTGGCCAGGTCACCTATCCCGGCGGCGTGCCCGACGGTGTTTCGACCTCGACTCGGGTCGGCGACTGGATCACGTTCTGGGCCCGGAACCTAGGACTGTGGATTCCGCTGCTCGTGGCCGCATCGGCCGTCAAAGGCGTGTTGTCGCGCCGAGTCGCGATCGGCATCTTGCCGGTCTGGCTCTTGTTCGTCGTGCCGAACGCCGTCAAGCCGCACCCGTGGAACGGCAACAACACGCACTACTTCGTCTTCCTCCTGCTGATCGGAGCGCTGCCGATCGCCGCACTGCTGGTGAAGCTCGTCCGTCGCTTCCCACCCGCAGCTGTTCTGGTCGTGCCGGTCGTGGCGTCGATGACCTTTGCCGGAGCACTCGACGTCGTCGCAACGAACGATCGGGTCGCAGCGCCGTATCCAGTGACGGCCATGAACAGTGCGGGCGTCGCCGTTGGCGAGTGGGCCCGCACGACCGACACCGACTCGGTGTTCGTCATCGAACTCGGCTGGCCCGGCGGTTATCTGTCGTCGCACCAGCATCCCGTTCCTGCCCTGAGCGGCCGCGACGTGGTCGCCGCCAGCGACGGCTGGATCTTCGACCTCGGTATCGCCGACTGGGCGGACCGCAAAGACCATTCACGGATCATCCTCGAGGCAGGTGACGGCTACGAGCAGCTGATCGACATCTACGATGTCGACTACCTGGTCGTCGGCGCCGACACGCCCGGGTGGGACCCGAACATCGCTTTCTGGGAAGAGGCAGCAGATGTCGTCTATCGACACGCCGGCTGGATCGTCTTCGAGCTCTAAGCCAACCGCAATCGAGACAGCTACACCTCGCGAGCCGATGCTCGGAGGCTTCCGGGCACCCCGCACCGGCACCGTGGTGCTCGCGCTCGTCGCATTGGCGCTCGCTCTGCGGCTCTGGGAGCTCGGCGAGCGGGCGATGCACCACGACGAAAGCCTCGACGCGTGGTGGAGCTGGCTGTTCCGCAACGGCGGCTACGAGCAGTACGACCCCGTGTACCACGGACCGCTCCGCTTCTACATCACGGCTGGCTTCTACGAACTGTTCGGCGAATCCGAGGCCGTCGCACGGCTCTTCAGTGCGCTGACCGGCACCGCCGTCGTTGGGCTGCCGTGGTTCATGCGCCGTGAACTCGGCCGGGCGGGCACGATCGCCTCGGCGGTTGCGCTGACCATCTCGCCGACGATGCTTTACTACAGCCGCTTCGGCCGCGAAGACGCCCAGATGGTGTTCCTGACGCTGCTCGCCATGGTGCTCGGCCTGGCGTACCTGCGGCGACCTCGCACGATCACCGCCGCCGGGCTGGCGTTCACGTTGGCCTGCAGCTTCGCGATCAAGGAATCGACGTACCTGTTCGGGCTCTTGCTCGCCGTCTATCTGTTGGTCGTGCTGGCCGCCCAGTTCGACGCCCAGACACGCGGGAGCCGCACCGGGCCCGAGGGCACCGACGACACGATCACGCTCAGCCGGCCGTTCTTTGCCGCTGGGCTCATGCTTGCTTCGCTCGGCCTGCTCGCCGCCGTCATCGTCGGTTCCGCGGCCGACAAGCTGTTCCCCGTCCTCGCGCTCTACATGGCCGGAATCGGCCTGTTCGTGGCCGCCGCCGCAATGCCCCGGCTGCGAGAAGCGGGCTTGCGGTGGTCGCCCGCTCGGGCCGCAGTCGTCCTGATCGGGCTCGCAAGCGCTGCACAGATTGTGCGGGCCTACGGCGAAGAGCCAAGCGTCTGGTCATCATCGATCGTTGCGCTCGCCGCAGGTGTCGCACTGCTCGTGCTCACGGTTGCATTGCTCATCGTTCCGCCGTTCAGCACGATCGACGAAGCAACGACCTGGGCACTGGCCACAACGATCGGCGCTGTCGGCCTGATCGGCCACGAATGGCTCGAACGCACCGTCGCCCAAGGGCCGGCGGTTGTTGACGCGCCCGAAGCAGCGTGGTCGATCTCGTTCATCGCCTTGGCCGTGGGTGCGCTCGCAGCGATCGCCGGTGGCATCGCCTGGATCAGTGACCGCAGCGGTCTGGAACTGCCGCTCGCGTCGACACACACGATGCGCACGATCGGTGGCCTCGTCGCCCTCGGTGGCATGGCCCTGATGGTCAACGAATACACCGAGAGCGAATCGAACCGGCTGCTCGCTGCGTTCGTGATTGCGCTGATGCTCGGCGGCATTGCCGCGGCGGTCCTCCATCGCCCCAAGGCGGCGGCCGGGTTCGAATGGCCGCCGATGTTGCGTTCACTCGGCGCAATCGGCTGGACCGGCTGGCTGATCACAATCGCCGTGTTTGCCGTGTCCTGGTACCTGTTCTTCACCGTCTGGGGATCTGTCAAGGGCGACTGGGCGAGCGGCTTCACCCGTGCGATCGATTACTGGGACAGCCAGCAAGAGGTCAACCGCGGCGGCCAGCCTTGGTACTACTACCTGTTCGCACTGCCGGCCTACGAGTGGTTCTTCGTGCTGCTTGCCGGCGTCGGAAGCTGGCGTGCGCTGCGCCGCCCCACGGTGCTTTCCGGCCTGTTCGTGTGGTTCGCCATCGGCAGCCTGATCCTGTACAGCTACGCCGGCGAGCGCATGCCGTGGCTGATCGCTCATCCGCTGCTGCCGATCCTCCTTTTGGCCGGCCTCGGCGTCCAGCAATTGTGGGTGCATCGCAAGCATGCGGCGATGCCGACGATTGCTGCTGCCTGCGTGCTCGGTCTGTTGGCCACCGCGGGCACGTCGTGGCGAGCGAGCTTCCCGAACGGTGCCGATAGTCGCGAGATCCTGAGCCAGGCCGGCCAGGCCACGCCGCACCTGACTGCAGCCCTGGAACGACTCGAGAACATCGATCGCCTGTCCATGCAAGAGACGGGCGAACCGGCGACGCTGGCGATCGGGTTCGCGAATGCGTGGCCGTACAGCTGGTACCTGCGTGACCGACCGAACCTGATCTGGTTCGACAACCAGACCGGTCCGCCCACCGATCCGACGATCGACGTGATCATCGCCGACTACAGCGCCATCAACCTGGCGGACTATCCCGACTTCGAACCGACGCTGTTTGCGATGCGGTCCTGGTGGGTGCCGACCTACGCCGAGGCGGGACCGTTGGGTTGGCTCGGCTGGGCCCGAGGACTTCACCTCTGGGAGCAGTCGCCGAATCCGAACTTCGTCGGTGTCCGAGCGGTCGAACCGTCCGAAGGCGAGGGTGGTCTGCGCGAGACGCTCGACCTGATCCAGGACGGCACGAATAGTGCGTCAAAGTCGTTCGTCGACTTCGCCGGTGCCGACACCGATGCGTTGACGACGGGTCCGCCGAGCGCCGACCTTGACGATGGGCGTGACGGTTGCGGTTCGGTCGACCAGTGGTTCTTGGTCCGCAGCGACTGGGCTGGCCTTGAGCGCCAGGTCTATCCCGGGCCGATCGCCGAAATGGGACCGCTCGAATGCGCTAGCGATCTAATGGCCTCTGGCTGATCCGTCGACTCGACGGTCTCACGCATACTCGGTTGCCAAGAGCACGTCGTACTGCTCGATCTCGTAGGTCTGCACGTCGACTTGCACGCGAGCGAGGCGCCGCACCTTTTCTTCTGACGCGAGTTCGAGTGCTGCGGTCGCCATGTGGACGCCGCCCACGTGGTGACGTCGCATCAGTTCGAGCCAAAGCCGACCGCATTCGGTGCCAGTTGCTAGAGAAAGCTCGCGCAACTGTTCGTCGGTCGCGAACCCTGGCATTGCGGCGATGGGAATGCCATCGCCAAAGTTCATCTCCATCCAGGCCATGACGATGTCGGGCGTCGCGGTCGAGGCACCCCAGTCGGCGAGCCAGGCCCGCATGGTGCCGACCTCGATCGCCTGGGTTTGCAGGACTTCGACCGCGGCGGCTTGCACCGAGTCGCCGGTGTCTCGTCCCAACACTCGCTGGCACATCGCCAGGGCTTGCACATGGTGTGCGCTCATGTCGGTGCAGAAGCCGACGTCGACTGCTGGCCCCGGACCTAGCGCTTGGCTGATCGACGGTGCCGCGGTGGCCAGAGCAACGCCGCCACCGAGGCCCACCGCCGCAGCTGTCGCCGCGACGATGAAGTTGCGTCGTGACGCCGTTGTGCTCACGGCTGCTCGGTGTCCTCGCCCGCAGCGGGCGGCTCCGGACGCTCGGGACGCTCGCCGTCTTCGCCCTCGCCAGCCCCAGGACGTTCCGGACGCTCGGGACGCTCTGCACCCTCGGCTGGGGCACCATCGGTTGGGCCGCCCTCGGCTGGGGCACCCTCGGTTGGGCCGCCCTCGGTTGGGCCGCCTTCGCCTGGCTCGGCCCGTGCGGGTCGGCCATCGTCGCCACCAGCACCGGCGCGGGCTTCGACCTCGCCGACATAACAACCCATGACATACGGGAACGTGGACGTCGTGTAGTACGCGTAGTTCCCGTCGGCATCGGTCAGACCGTTGCATTGGTCGAGGTCGCCCGAGCCCTCGATGTAGCTATGGGCAGCCCAGGTGTCGGTGGCGAACAGCGA
>CALDGN010000177.1 GCA_937942965.1 uncultured Acidimicrobiales bacterium
ACTTGTCCCCGCCATCGGACGCAACGACCGCCAAGCAGCGGTCCGCCTGGCTCGAACGCTTCGGATCGAACTGGGTCTGCTCGCTGTCGTCGGCGTCATCACCGCGGTACTTGTCGCAGCCGCAACAGGCTAAGCGGCAGACGCTCAAGGTCTGAGCCTCCGGTGAGGCGCGGATACCACGCTGGGTAGATCTACCTAAAGAACGAGAGCTTTCGTCCGATACGAGTTCACATGACAGCAGCACGTGGGTGGTACCACGCCGAGGGAGATCCTCCCGGCACGGTTCGGTTGTGGAATGGACAAGACTGGGTGGGGTTCCCGCAACGGGATCCGAATATCGCCATCGGCGCAGAGAACGTCGTCCATGGCCCGGCCTATGGACAACAGCGGCTGAAGCCGTGGGGCGTGCTCGCCATGATCGGCCTGGTCGGACCGGCGCTCGCCTATCTGTTCCAGAGCTTTGTGCTCGTCCGCATCCTCATGGTGATGGACCAGTACGAGGGCCAGACACTCGAATCGGTGTTCACCGCCGAACCAGATCAGCAGATCATCGACGTCGTCGTGCTCCAGCTCATCGCGTTCGTCGGCGTCGCCGGCCTGTCGCTGCTCGCTGGCATCTTGTTCGTGCCGTGGTTCTTCGTGGCGTATCTGAACCTCAGCAAGTGGACCCGCACCCGCTACGAGGTGTTCTGGGCAATCGTCGCCTGGTTCGTCCCGTTCATGAATCTGCGGCGACCGAGCCACATCATGCAGGAGTTGTGTGAGAGCAGCCCTCGCCCTGACCGCGAAGGCGAGATCAATCCGGTCGCCGCGTGGGGCTGGTGGATCGCGTGGTTGACGGCGTCAAGCGGCGTCCAGATCCTGCAGTGGTGGGCGTTCAACAGCGCCGACTTCGCGACGGTGCAGATGATCCTGATCATCGCGTCAGGCCTGTGCCTGCTGGCGGCGACATCGGCCGTGCTCGGCATCCGGCTCGTGTGGCAGATCAGCTGGCATCAGGATCTGCGGTTCAAGCGAGTGGCTGTGCAAGGCACAACCACCAGCCTCGCCACGGTCTAGTCCGTAAGCGAGTGGCGGGAGAAGAACTCCCAGCTGACTTCGGTTGCGCTGATGTCGTCGGTGGTCACGCCGAGGCCGAAGCCTTCGCTGATTGCGAGCGAGATGGCTGATCCGGGCCACGTGTGGCCCGCGTCCTCGATGCCGTAGAAGGTCATCTCGACCGCACAGTTTTGGTAGTCGTACTTCGTGACGTCTTCGCCGATCGTCGACTCTTCTGGTTCGGCGTCGCACCCGAAGTCGGCGGCGAACTCAGCGAACTCGTCGGGGATCGCTGGCTCGAACAGCTCGATCGTGACACCTTCGGGAAGCAGGCTTGAGCCGCCTCCACCGAAGTACGGCACGGTCGTGTCGTCGGTGCCGTGGAAGCCGATGTAGGGCACCGGGCGCGATGGTTCGCAGTCGTCGGCGTGATGCAGCGCTGCGACCGAAGCAGCTGCGGCGATCCGGTCAGCGGCCTCGCAGACGAGCACCGAGCTGAAGTAGCCACCGTTGGACATGCCGGTCGTATAGACGCGGGACTCGTCGATGCAGAGCGCCGAGGTGAGCATGTTCATGAGGTCGTCGAACAGCACGAGGTCATCTCGAGTCGGGTCCGAGTCGTCGAGCTCCCACGAGTTGCGGTCATCGCCAGGGCCGGGAATACCCGTCGGTGCGACGACCAGGAAGGTCTCTCGGTTCGCGACCGGCGTGTAGTCGCTGAAGCCGAGCTGCTGAGGACCATCGGAGCCGAGGCCGTGCCAATTGAGGACGACCGGGGTCGGGGTCATCGGGTCGTAGTTGGTGGGGACGAGCAGCTGGAAGGTTCGCTCGCGCCCTTCGGACTCAAAGGTCTGCGGTGATGCTCCGGGAGCGATGCTGTTCCCACATCCCGACGCGACGGTGGTGGCGTCGTCGTCGGCGGATTCGGGCTCGTCGGTCGGCTCAGGTTCGGGTTCAGCCGTGGGTTCTGGCTCAGGTTCTGCCGTTGGCTCCGGCTCGGCCGTTGGCTCGGGCTCCGCTTCGACCGCCGGGGCTGGGGTTGCGGTTACAGCAGGGGTCGCCTCGGAGGCGTCGGCAGCGACCTCGGCCTCGTCGCTTCCGCCACAGGCGGTGGCGAACAGGGCGAGGACGGCGAGCAGCGTGAGCAGGCGAATGCGCATGCTGCGACGCTAGTTCCAGCAAGCGTTGGTTCTCAGTCGATTGGCGTGCCTTGGTGGAATCGCATGCGCCAACCATCGGCGGTCTGCTGCCAGAGCGACATACGTCGGCACGTGCGATGGGGTTGGACGGCCAGGTAGGTGAGCATCCATGTGTCTACGTCGATCTGTTCGAGCGTGAGGTCGGTGAACGGCACGTCGACCTCGATAGGGCCGATGTCCTGGGCGACGATCTTGGGGCGGGTCCAGAGCACGCCCGAGCAGCCGTGCTCCACGAAGTCGTCGTGCAGATGATGTTCGAACCAACGGGTGTCGTCTCGGTAGCCGTTGAGCCACATGCGGGTCTCGAGCACTCCAAGCGCCGAACATTCCGCGGTCGGCGCACCATGCGCCCAGACCGTCATCGGCCGGAACGCATCGCCGACCCGTTCCCACCGATCGTGCTGAGCTTCTCGCCGGAAGCCCGTCCGCTCTGCGGTGCGCAACGACGAGACGTTGTTCGGGTCGATGTAGAGCGTGAGCCGATCGACGCCAAGCGCATCGGGCGCCCAATCACGAACGAGTGCGAGTGCCTCGGCGGCGTGACCACTTCCTCGGTGTGACGGGCCGGTCCAGTAGCCGACCTCAACGCAACCGAGCTGATGACAGAACGCGGAGATGAACAAGTTGCCGACCGGCGTATCGGTTGACCGGTCGACGATGGTCATCGACCAGCCTCTCCCCTCGTCGACACGCCCTTGCTGTCGAGCGATGAACCCGGCCGCGTCGTCGGCCGTCCCGTGCGTTTCGACCGTGGTGATGACGGGAATCAGCGGGTCCCGCCCAGCGTCGATGATCAGCTCGATGTCGCGCTCGTCGGGCATGCGCAGTTCGATGCGGTCCGTTCCGGGAAGCTCGGGGTTCGGCAGCGTGGGCATGCGGCAGCTTCGCCGATCTGCGCGGCCAGCGCCACAGGATTCTGAAGCAACCATCCGACCGCTCCACAAGAAGTAGCTTCGTTTTCCGGAGCAGTCGCTTAGCGTGTGGGGCGATGGAACTCGTCTTCGTCCGCCATGGCCGACCTGCTCACCTCGAAGGGGTCGAGGGTGCCGCTGATCCGCCGCTGACCGAGGTCGGCCACGAGCAGGCGCAGCGCGTTGGCGAATGGTTGATGACGGCCGAGATCGATGCGCTGTACAGCAGCCCGATGCGCCGTGCGGTGCAGACGGCCGAACCGTTCGCAGCGTTGTCGGGACTCACGATCGAGACCCGGGACCACTTGCGTGAGTTCGACCACGCCGGGTCGTCGTACGTTCCGAGCGAGGTCCTCAAGGCAAGAGACCCCGAGGGCTACCGCAAGAGCGTCGCCAAGGGGTTTGTGCACGAAGGCTTCGACGCTGCGCAGTTCCGGGCCGAAGTCGTGGGCGCGGTCGACGGCATCGTCGCTGACCATCGGGGCGAGCGAGTGGTCGTCGTGTGCCATGGCGGCGTGATCAACGCCTACCTAGGGCACTGCCTCGACTTCCCCGAGGATGACTACATGCGGTTCGACGTCGACTACTCGTCGGTTTCGCGGGTGATGGTGTCGTCGAAGTTCCAGCGCAGCATCGCCTCGGTCAACGAGCGGCCGCACTTCATCGGCAACCCCCACCTCGCGTTGCGAGGCCACTGACCCCGTCCATTCGGCCCCTCTAGTTGAACGCCCCGCTCGGCAGGTCGGTGACATCGCCTGCGATCGCATCGCAGATCGTCGCTGCCACCGATACGGGCTCAAGGCCCCGGGGCATTGTCGGTGCGGTGCCTGCGATCGGCCGTGTCGCGAGCCCGGTTTCTGCGTGGGGAGGACGGGCGTCGATGACGCGAACGCCGCGGCGACGTGCCTCGCGAGCCACCGCCTCGTCGAACGAACGCACCGCCGCCTTCGAGGCTCCATAGGCGGCCATGCCGGGGAGGTTCCGCTCGGCGATCACGCCAGAGATGTTGACGATGACGCCATCGTCACTGATCTGAGCGAGCGCCGCCTTGGTCAACATGATCGGAAGGAACGTGTTGGTCAGAAACAGCTCTTCCATCGCATCGGTC
>CALDGN010000178.1 GCA_937942965.1 uncultured Acidimicrobiales bacterium
GGTCCTGCTCCCTATGACTTCTTGCTCGCTGCGCTCGGCACGTGCACGAGCATGACGGTCCGCATGTACGCCGATCGCAAAGGCTGGCCGCTTGAAGACATTGCGGTTCGGCTCTCGCACTCGAAGATCCACGCCGAGGACTGCGCGGCCTGTGAGACCGAGAAGGGCAAGATCGACCAGATCGAGAAAGAGATCGTGTTGGTTGGTGACCTCGACGACGAGCAGCGCCAACGTCTACTCGAGATCGCCGATCGCTGCCCCGTGCACCGGACGCTGCACAGCGAAATTCACGTCACGACCGAACTCGTCTCGGAGTAGCTCGGTCTACGCCTTGCGGAGCACCGCGACGAGCGCGAGGTCATCGGCGTGCTCATCGTCGCCCTTGGCGTAGATACGGACGCGCTCGAGTCGACGTTCAACGATCGAGCCCGTGCTGAGCATGTCATTGAGCAGATCGCCGAAACCGTGCTCCTCGTAATGCTCGGCATTGATGCCAATGGCGAGCACCCCGCCTGGCTGGGTCACTCGCACGAGCTCGTGTATCGGCTCGGGGCCGAGGTGGCCATGCGTGAAGGTGCCGACCGAGGTCACGCCACCGAATGAGTCGTCGTCGAAGCTCAGCGGTTGGGTGACGTCGACCTCGATGAGCGAGCGATACACCCGCTTGGTCGCGGCCTGTTCGAGCATCTCAGGTGACAAGTCGATGCCGTCGACGACATCGAAGCCGGCGTCCCGCAGAGCGACGCCGACAATGCCCGTCCCGCACCCGACATCGAGCACCGGTGCCTCGGCGTTCGGACCAGCTTTGGCGAACAGCTCAACGACGCTCAGGTGGTACGTGTAGCCGCGAGGCGCAATGAAATCGTCTTCGTACGTGGCGGCCCAGTCGCGGTACAACGCACGGTTGTCATCGGGCGTCTCGACGGCGTACGCGTCGGCGAGACCGAGCCGCCGTACCTCGTTTGCGTCAGTCATAGTTCGAACGACCTCCCCGGGCTGCGAGTTCCGAACGATAGCAACGTCATTTGCTCAGGTCCGGGGCTCGTGGTCCGACAGATCTGCGTGGGTACTTCGGCCGAAAAGCATGACGTGAACGCGACACGTCCGGCTGGTCCGACCCAGACCGCCGAGCGTGGGGCCGCCAAGGAGTGGACGCCCCGTCCGCGCACGGCGAAGGCCATCCGCATCTTCATCACCGTGTTCCCGTACTTCGTCGGCTTCATGGTGGCCGTCGCTCTGACGCGCTTCTTGCCGCCCGAGACGGTCGGGCTACACCCAATCCTCTGGTGGATCGGTGTCGCTGCGGTGTCGTCGGTCTCGATGATTCCCGCCGACCGCGTCGTCCGGCGTCTGATGCCGCTAACGAGCTTGTTGACCGTTGCTCTCGGCTTCCCCGAGGCTGCACCATCGCGATTCAAAGTTGCACTGCGGGCGACCACCACGAAGAAGGTGCGCCGCCGCGTCGATGCAGCGCTCGCCGCCGCCCGGACCGAGGCCAACCTCGACCGCAACCAGTACCTGCTCGACCTCGTCCAGATGCTCACCGACCACGATCGGTTGAC
Organism: uncultured Acidimicrobiales bacterium; assembly: GCA_937942965.1. GTDB lineage: Bacteria > Actinomycetota > Acidimicrobiia > Acidimicrobiales > UBA10347 > UBA10347. The sequence goes on from CALDGN010000178.1 coordinate 1,563, forward strand.
CCGGGGACACAGCGAACGAGTTCGTGCCTACGCCACCCTCATCGGCGAAGAGATGCGCCTGTCTCGTGAGGACCAGCAGAAGCTGTACTGGGCTGGGCTGCTGCACGACATAGGCAAGCTCGACGTGCCTGCCGAGATTCTGAACAAGCCTGGCAAGCCGGACGACCAAGAGTGGAAGGTCTTGCAGGCTCATCCGGCCGCAGGTGAGCGATACCTCGTGCCGCTCGCAGGCTGGCTCGGCTCATGGGTACACGCTGCCGATCAACATCACCTCCGCTGGGATGGCAATGGCTACCCGCGCGATCTCGGCGGAACCGACATCGCTCTCTCGGGTCGCATCATCGCGATTGCCGACGCTTACGACGTCATGACGAGCGCGCGTTCGTACAAGGAACCAATGTCGGCGGCCGATGCCCGCGTGGAGCTGTCGAGATGCGCCGGTGGCCAGTTCGACCCGAACTTGGTGCGAGCGTTCCTGAACATCGGGCTTCATCGAGTGCGATTTGCGGCCGGCGCGCTCGCGACCTTGCCCGCACTCATCGGGACCGTGCTGAATGGCTTGGCCTCGACCGGCGGTCGTGTGTTGTTGGCAACGACCGCAGCGACCTCTGGCGTCGTGGCCGCACCGCTTGTTGTGCCGGTGGCGATCGAAACGACGCAGCTGGCGTCGTCTGCGGCACCGGCCGTGGTCGAGGCGATTCTCATCGAGCCGACCGTCATCCCCACGCCCACCCCCGAGCCAGCGTCCGCTGCGGCTCCCGCAGCGACGCCGGTGCCGACCGCAACGCCCGAACCAGAACCGACCGAGGACGTTCCCGCCCAGCTTCTGTTCGTGGACGATCTGTACGAGATCGCCGACCCAGGCACCTTCGAGCCTGCGCCAGCTGCGACCACCGTGCCGCCGCCTCCAACAGCAACGGTGACACCGACGCCGACCCCGGAACCGACGGCGACTCCAGCTCCCTCGCCAACGCCCCTCGCGCTCGAAGCCCGGGTGCCTGCCGGCCCGACCGCAGTGCCGACCGCAACGCCTGACCCCACGGCGACGCCCGAGCCGACCGCGACTCCGACGCCTGAGCCGACGGCGACTGCGACGCCTGAGCCGACCGCAACCCCCACGCCGGAACCGACTGCGACTGCTACCCCCGAACCAACGGCGACGCCGACAGCCACGCCGTCGCCTACGCCAACTCCGCAGCCCACCGCTACGCCGTCGCCGACGCCAACTCCGCAGCCCACCGCGACTGCGACACCGCAACCGACGGCCACGCCAACCCCGACACCGTCGCCCACAGC
>CALDGN010000179.1 GCA_937942965.1 uncultured Acidimicrobiales bacterium
TTGCCGGTGATCATCGGGGTAACGATCAGTGCGATCGCCGCGATGGCGATGAACGTGACCGTCTGGCTCTTCTTCGCAGCACCGGTCGCTTGCTGGTAGTTCGTGCGAACTTGACCAACGGCCCGGCCAGCACCGCCGTACGAAGCGACGAAGGCAAGCACGGCGATGATGACGGCAGCGACGACCTTGAGGCCGCCATCTTTGGAGTAGAGCAGGTCGTCGAGGAAGTCGACGACGTCGACGATGAACGTCTCGAAGATTGCGACCGACAGCACGGCGATGACCGCGCTGAGCACGGCCTTGCGCAGCTGGCGCGACAGGAGGTGCAAGCCCGCGCCAGCGGCTCCGAGCACGCCGCCGATGATTGGCCAGGCGATGATGCCGAAGCCCTGACCGCGGTCGAACTGCAGCAGTTCGATCAGCTGGGGTGACCAGTTGACCAGCGGGTCACGAAGGTCGAATGCGTTGAGCAGGATGACCAGCAGTGAGAGGCCGAGGCCACCCACGAAGCCGATGACATCGCCGCGCATGACATCGCGGAGGCCGCGCTTGGTGGCCGCCATGCCTTCGAGCACGGTTTCGTTGCCACTGAGCCAGCCGAGCACGAATGGAATCCAGAGCAGGGCCAAGTAGCCGAGCGACAGGACGGGCTGGATCAGCGGGCGATCGTCGAGGCCGACTGGCATGCCCGACAATGCGATGAAGCCGAGTACGAGAGCGACGATGCCGCCCTTGCGGATCGCTTCGGGCCAGTCGAAGTCGAAGGCGCCCTTGGTTACCGGGGCGAGTTCGGTGGCCGCTGCTGCGGCGTCTGGAGTTACGGCGGTCATGCCCGGTCCTCCGATGAGAGACGCTCACCGAACAGGCCGGTGGGCTTGATGAGTAGAACCAGGATGAGCAGCGTGAACGCCACTGCGTCTCGGAGCTGGGAGACGCCTTCGACGCCGAGGGGCTCAAGGAGCACCAGGGGAGCGAGCGACTCGGCCGAGCCGAGCGATACGCCGCCGGCCATGGCGCCACCAAGGTTGCCGACACCGCCGACGACGGCGGCGGTGAACGCCTTGATGCCAGGCAGGAAGCCCGTCGTTGCGATGACGGAGCGGAACAGCAGGCCCCAGAGCATGCCGGCGATACCGGCCATGGCGCCACCGACGGCGAACGTCGTGACGATTGTCTTGTCGACGTCGATACCCATCAGCGACGCGATCTCTTTGTCTTCGGCGACGGCACGCATTGCCTTGCCGGTCTTGGTGCGCTCAACGAACCACCAGAGGCCAGCCATCGAAATGGCGGCGACGATGATCACGATGATCTTCACGCCTTCGATGCCGAAGATCCACTGCTCTTGCAGCCAGTCGGGGTTGCGGGGGTAGGACTTTGCGCCCGGACCGAAGAGCAAGATGACGGCGTTCTGGATGAAGAACGACACGCCGATCGAGGTGATCAGCGGTATCAACCGAGGCGAGCCTCGGAGCGGTCGATAGGCGATTCGCTCCATGATGATCGCAGTCATCATCGCGACGAGGGTGGCCACGATCACGGTGATCAAGACCATGGGGATGAACGCCCCGCCCTCCCACAGACCGGCCTCGTCGAACTTGTTCGACATGATGAAGCCAGTAAAGGCCCCGACCATAAAGACCTCGCCGTGGGCGAAGTTGATGAAGCCGAGCACGCCGTACACCATCGAGTAGCCGAGGGCGATCAGGCCATACATGGCGCCCTGGCTGAGGCCTGAAACAATCAGGCCGCGAAACTGTGCCCAGGTCAACCGGCGAGCTTCTTCGCCGTCGTGTGTCCATTTCGCGAACACGTTGCCCGGATCGATCTGCTGCCAAATGAAGGCCAGCAGTCCGATAGTGATGAGGCCGATCAAGCCAACTCTGAGCACTGTCAGAAAGCGATCGACATTGGTGCGGCCGGCGCCTCTGGCGCGCATTGCCGTGGTCATGAGCCCATTCCTCCCAGGAATCCCCCGTGTGATTGGAGCGCAGCGCGCTCCGGTGAGAACGGCGGCCCGCCGCCAGTTCGTGAGAACCGGCGACGGGCCGCCACTAGATCAGGCCGGAGTTACGCCGAGGCGTCGCTCCGACTCGCCGAATTAGCTCGGCACGTATTCGTAGACAACGTTGGCCTTGGAGGCCGAGATGTCGCCGGAATCGAGGTGCTCGATGACGGTGATCTTCTGCGAACCGCAGTCACCGAAATCGTCACAGTTGATGACACCGATGATGCCCTGGTAACCGCGGAGGTTGTCCAGGTACTCACGGACGCCGGCACGGTCGATGACGAGCTCGTCGCCGTCCATGGTGCTGGCAGCCTCGATGGCGTCGAGGAGCATTGCGGTGGCGTCGTAGGCGTGGCCCCAGAAGGCAGCCTCGGGCTCGGAACCGTTGTTCGCAATGTAGGTGTCCAGGAACTGCTGTGCGGTCACACCAGTCGACTGGTTCTTGTTCTCGCCGAAACGGACGTCGGGGCCGGAGAAGAACATGCCTTCGGTGGCTTCGATTTCCATGAAGCCGTCGACCAGGAGGCCGTCAGCTGCGAGGAGGGTGGTGCCTTCGAGACCGGAGACGCCTGGTGCCTGGTCGGCGATGAAGTCGCCG
>CALDGN010000180.1 GCA_937942965.1 uncultured Acidimicrobiales bacterium
TGATGAGCCTCGCATCGAGAAGGATCGGCGCCGCAAACGACACAGCCCTGGTCTCGAGCGATCAGTGCGGCGAACTGTGCTGGCGTGGCATGCCGATGGAAACGGCCGTGCCACAACGTTTCGCCCTGCTGGGAGAAGACGGTGCCGGCGATGGTGGCGTCGCATCCAAGCTGGTCGAGAACGGATTCGGGCAAGAGACCTTCGCCGCCCACACACGTGGCCTTGATCTGGTCACGAGCGAGATCGTCGACGGTAACGACGATGTGGATCATCGAACGGACCGGTGGCGTCTTCGGCCGCCCGCCCCCACGTGACGGCGCAGAGCCGCTCTCGGTGACGAGCTGATGGAGTGCATCGAACGTCCGCTGGCCCCGAGTGCGCGGGTGTTGTTCGTTCGGCAGGTCTCGACCGCCGTCCTTGCGGTAGAGGGCATCGCTGCGAAGGCCGACGATCTTGCGGATCGCGCCAATGGTCTCGCGGTCGCCCTGCGCAGTCATGGTTTCGCAGCCGGTGACCGGGTCGTAGGCAAACGTGAGCTTCCGCTTCGCCCGCTGCCGTTCATAGCGCGTCTTGGCGCCGTTGTCGTCGTCTCGACGTTCGAGCCACCGGCTGGTGATCTTGTTGGCCTCGTCGGCGGGAGAGCCCTTGACGTCGTCGAGCAGTTCGGTGTCCTTCGCCGCTTCGCCGCCGGTCTTCTGTGATGCGTTGGCGATGGCATCGAGCTGCTCTTCGCCCAGATCACCGCTGTCGACGTCTTCCGCGAGCGAGGGATTCACGTTGACCGCATCGGCTCGGCGGGCGGCACGGCTCGCCGACTTCTTCGACCGAGTCCCGCCGGCTTCCGCCTGTTTGCGGATGCTCCGCTCGCTGGCACCCGATCGCTTCAGTTCGGCCGTCTTCTCGAGCTCGGCGGAGGCGAAACGGCGCTGCATCTTCTGCGACCTGTCCGGACTCGCTGGATCAAGCTGACTGGATCAGCCTGATTGCTCGATCAGGCTGAGCGGTCTCGCACGTAGCGAACGAACAGCAAGTCATCGCCTCGGAGCACCCGATCCAGGCGGAAGCGGTGATCGGGACCGAGAGGCGGCCCTGATGCCAAGCGAGAGCCCGTGCCGCCAACGGCGAGCGGGCTCACACTGAGCAGGATTTCGTCGACGAGATCGGCGGCAAGGAACTGACCGTTGAGGGTCGGCCCTCCCTCCAGGGCGACCGTCAACCGTCCCCGGCGGCGCAGGTCAGCCAGGACAGCAAGCGGTTCGAGCGAATCTCCGAGGTCAATGACCTCGGCGATGCCGTCGAACCGGGGGCCTCGATCCTGAGCGGCTTGCGTTGTCGTGTAGAGCAGGGGTGGTCGTTCCGGGTCCGAGAACAGCCGTGCGTCGGGGTCTGGCGAGAGCGAACCGGTGACCACGGCGATGGGCACGGTCGCCGGCCGATAGTTCTCGACTGCGGCCGTGCGGGCGCCAACGACGATGGCTTCCATCTGGCGTCGGGCGGCGACGAAACGAGCGTGATCAGCCGGGCCGCCAAGCCCGCCGGACACGCCGTCAATGGCGATGCCACCATCGAGGCTCGAGATCATGACCATCGTGACCCAGGGGCGTCCCTCGGGCGGCGTGCGGTCGTCTCCGGCCAGGCGGGCACCGATGTCGACCCCGTTCGTTGGTTGGGGCCAAAGCTCGTCGAGCGGTGTGTCGGTCACGGCCGAAACGCTACTTGCGTTGGTCGCCCGCTACGGCCCAATCGTCGCCGCGGAGTCGCCACAACATCGTGACGCCTCGAGCGGCCATGAACACGATGATGGCAACCCAGAGCGCATTGATGCCACCGTCGGACCAGATCACGACGCTCACCGCAACCAAGAACACGAGGGCGCTGATCACCATCGCCTTGGCCAGATAGCGCATGTCACCAGCACCGATCAGAATCCCGTCGAGTGCGAACACGACGCCCGCGATCGGCTGTGTCACCGCCAGTAACAAGAGCACGCCGCCAGCTGCGGCGATTACGTCGGGGTCATCGGTGAAGATATCCGGGAGCACCGGGCGCAATACCAGCACGAGCGCAGTCGCAAAGACGCCGAGACCGAAACCCCATGCGGTGATCCTGCGGCCGACGACGAGGGCCTTGGGCACGTTGTTGGCGCCGAGCAGCGTGCCGATCATCGCTTGGCCAGCGATCGCGACAGCGTCGAGCGCAAGCGCCAAGAAGAAGAACAACCCGAACGCGATCTCATGGGCGCCGAGTTCCGCATCGCCGATCGAGGCGGCGACGGCGGCGGCAATGACGAACGAGGCCCGCAGCGCGCTGGTGCGGATGAACAGGTCGATCCCGTCGCGACCGAGCGCTCGCAGCGTTGCCGGGTGCGGGGCCCAACCCACGTTGAAGTCGCGCGCCGCGGACCAAATCCACACGAGATAGAAGGACGCAGCGACCCACTGGAAGACGACAGTGGAGAGTGCCGAGGCGCCGACGCCGAACCCGAACCTGAAGACCAGCACCAGTTCGAGGACCAAGTTTCCGACGGCGCTGACCAGTGCAACGATCAACGGCCGCTTTGTGTCCTTGAGGCCTCGCAGGTAGCCGACGCCCGCCATAACGAGCAACATCGCCGGGAACCCGAACACCGAGACCCGTAAGTACCGGACGCCGAAGCGCTCAACGTCGCCTTCGGCCTGCAGCAGCCGCAACAGTTGCGGAGCGAGTACGAAACAGACCGCACCGAACGCAATGCCCGCAACGACGGCGATCCACAGCCCCTGGACCGCTTGATTGGCGGCGTCTCGATCTCGGCCGGCGCCGAGCAGCCGAGAGACCGACGAGGTCGTGCCGTACGCCAAGAAGATCGACACGGCAACGACGGTTCCGATGACCTGCGTGGCGAGCCCGAGGCCGCCGAGCTCGGCGGTGCCAATATTGCCGACGACGGCGGTGTCCGCGAGCACGTAGAGCGGTTCGGCGATAAGGGCGCCGAGCGCAGGCACTGCCAGGGTCAGCATTTCGCGGTCGGTCGCGTTGATGAACGTCTTCATCCGACGCCGGAACCGTGTCGCCAACCTGCCTTGGCTGCTCTGCGCATCGAGGCAGTATTGCCTGCGTGCAGTCGATGGAGTGGCATAGGTAGCCGTCTAGCCTGGGGCCACGATGGCAGCTCTGACAAAGCCCGGCTCACCGGGACAACATGGCGGAAAGAAGTGGCTCGACGGCGCGGTCGGCTACGAGGTCTACGTCCGGTCGTTCGCGGACAGCAATGGCGACGGCATCGGTGACATCCCGGGCATCACGGGGCGTCTCGACTACTTGAAGTGGCTGGGCGTCGACATCGTTTGGCTCACGCCGTTCTACAAGTCGCCCGGCCATGACCATGGTTACGACGTTGCGTCGTACAGCGAGGTCAACCCGATCCACGGCACGCTCGAAGATGTCGACGACCTGATCGAGCGGGCCCACCAGCTGGGCCTGCGCGTCGTGTTCGACATCGTGCCGAACCACACCTCGTCAGAGCACCGCTGGTTTCAGCAAGCGCTCGCCGATCCCTCGTCACCCGAACGCGACTACTACCTGTTCCGTGACCCCGCCCCTGACGGTGGCCCACCCAACAACTGGCCGAGCCACTTCGGGCCATCCGCATGGACCCTCGACGAGGCCAGCGGCCAGTACTACTGCCACCTGTTCCTGCCCGAGCAACCTGACTTGAATTGGCGTAACCCTGCAGTCCGGGCTGAGTTCGATGCTATCTATCGCTTCTGGTTCGACCGGGGCGTCGATGGGTTCCGCATCGACGTCGCGCATGGCCTGCTGAAGCACCCGGACTTCCCGGACATTCCGCAGATCAAGCCCATCGCAGCCGACGCTGGTCCGATGGAGAACTTCTTCAGCTTCGACCACATCTACGACCTGGACCAGGACGACAACGTCGAGATCTTCACCCGGTGGCAAGACGTCGCCGCACCGTACGACGCCTGTTTGCTCGCCGAAAGCGGCGTCGAAGCACACGATCGGCTGGCTCGTTACGTGCAGCCGGGCGCGCTCGACCTGACGTTCTTCTTGAAGCCCGGCTGGATGGCCTGGGATCCGGCCAAGTTCCTTCGTGAGCTCGTCGGCCTGGCCGAGATCGAATCGCACGGCATCTCGTGGGTCATCAGCAACCACGACCAGGCCCGCCCGGCCAGCCGCTTCGGCGGTGGCCCCGAGGGTCGCAACCGTGCGCTCGCGGTAACGGCGCTCATGTTCTCGCTCGGCGGCGTGCCCTTCCTGTATCAGGGCGAAGAGCTCGGTTCGCCGAACGGCGAGATCGCACCCGAAGATCGCCACGATCCGATTTCAACCCGCAACGAAACGGACGAGGGTCGCGACGTCTGTCGCACGCCCATGGCGTGGAACACCGATCCGTTCAACGGGTTCAGCTCGGTGGAACCGTGGCTCAAGGCCGCCGACCGCCCCCTCGACTTCACGGTCGCTGGCCAGCACGCCAATGCGGCGGCTCCGCTGCATCGCTACCGCCGCCTGATTGCGCTGCGCAAGCACCACCCGGATCTCTGGCGAGCCGAGCTCAAGGTGATTGACTCGGGTCGCCCTGATGTCGCTGTCATTCAACGAGGCACCTCGCTGACGGTTGCGAACTTGGGCAGTCAGTCGTTTGCGATCAACCTCGGAAGCGGCCAATGGCAGGTGCTGTTCGCCTCACAGGGCGGCGACGGAGACCTTGCGAGCGGCATCGTCAACGTCAGCGCCGAGACAACCGTGATCTTGGTTCCTGCCGCCTGAATCAGCCGACGGCCCAGTTGCCGGTCTGCTCGGCTTCTACTTCGGCGAGCGTTTCTTCTCGACGGTCGGGCCGCCGGCTTCGCGCCACGCGGGCATGCCGCCAGCGAGCTGGGCGACGTTGGAGACACCCATGTCTTGGAGCGCCTTTGCGGAGAGCGCCGAGCGGGGATCGCCGTTGCAGAACAACACATAGGTCTTGTCCGGGTTGGCGTACATCTCGCGGTGGTACGGGCTCTCGGGATCGAACCAGAATTCGATCATGCCTCGGGGTGCGTGATGCGAACCCTCGATCGTGTCGCTTTGCTCGACTTCTCGGATGTCGCGCACGTCGACGAACACGAGTGCGTCGTCGTCAACCCGGGCGACCGCTTCGTCGCAGGTGATGCGGTCAACCTCGGTGAGTGCCTGTTCGGCCATGTCCATGATCCCCATACGAACCCCTGGCTACTAGGTCAGCGGGCCGTGGTCGAGTTGGGGAAGCACCATTTCGGCGAACAGGTCACATTCAGCGATGTGGGGATAGCCGGACAAGATGAATGCCCCGATCCCGATGTCGATGTACTCCTGCAGCTTGGCTGCTACCTGGTCGGGGTTTCCGACGATGGCCGCACCGGCACCCGAGCGGGCCTTGCCGATCCCGGTCCAGAGATGCGGCTCGGCATACCCCTCGTCGTCGGCCCCGTCGCGCAACGCTGACTGGCGGGCGACACCGACCGAGGCCGTGTCGAGCGAGCGCTGCTTGATGGCTTCGCCGGTGTCGAGATCGAGGCGACTCATGAGCCGGTCAGCGGCTGCTCGAGCCTCGGCCTCGGTCTCGCGCACGATCACGTGCGAGCGAAGTCCGTAGGCGAGCTCGCGGTCGTGACCTTCGGCGAGTGCGGTCATCTCCTGCACGGTGTTCGCGACCGAGGCGACGGTGTCGGGCCAGGTGAGGAACACGTCGGCTTCTTGGGCTGCGCAGGCCTTGGCCGCGGGGGAGAAGCCACCGAAGTAGAACGGCGGGCAGGTTCCCGACACGGTCTGGGCTCGGGGTGGGTCCAGTTCTAAGTCGACGAAGTCGCCATGGAAGTCGATGGACTCGCCGTTGAGGAGCTGGCGCAAGACCTGCATCCACTCGATGGTTCGTTGGTACCGGGGTGCCGATTCGAGCGCCTCGCCAGGAATGTCGCTGCTGATGATGTTGATCGTCAGCCGGCCGTTGAGCATCTGGTCGATCGTGGCGAGCTGACGAGCGAGCTGAGGCAGCCACATCTCGCCCATACGCACGGCGAGCAGCAGCTGAATCTGCTCGACGAGGGGAGCGATGCCGCTGGCAAACGCAACACTGTCGATGCCAAGCGTGTAGCCCGATGGCAGCAAGATGTTGTCGAACCCTTTGCGGTCAGCGGTGAGCACGATGTCGCGGCAGTGCTCCCATGAGCTCTTCAGGGCAGGGTCTTCGACGCCGAGGAACTCGTAGTCGTCATCGCACAGCGCAGAGAACCAGCTGATTTCGACGGGCGATTGGTTCGTCACGGGAGCGGTACGCCTTCGCTGGCCTGGACGATTGCGTAGACATCGCCACGGTCCAAGGTGACGTTCAGCGCAGCCTTGGTTGCCGCGATGCGGTCGAGGTTTTGGGTGCCGATGATGGCGATGGCCTGGCTCGGGTGCGCGAGCACGAAGGCGACGGCGATTGCGGCCCGGTCGACGTTCTCGCGTTCGGCGAGACCATCGAGGATCTCGGCGAGCTCGTCGCTTGGTCCGCCGTCAGCGGCGGCGGTGAAGAGGCGGCCGCCGCCCAGGGGACTCCACGCCATGGGAATCACGCCGTCACGCATGCACCGGTCAAAGGTGCCGTCGCGGAGCGGGTCGAGATGCAGCACCGAGTACTCGGGTTGGGTCGATGCGATCGGGAACGGCAAGTGGGCAGCGAGTGCGTCGTACTGGTCGGGCGTGTAGTTCGAGATGCCGACCTCGCGGATCTTGCCTTCGTCGCGCAGCGCGGACAACGTCGCCGCGACCTCCGCAGGATGCGTGAACATGTCCGGACGGTGCACCTGGTACACGTCGATCACATCGGTGTGGAGCCGTGCAAGCGAGGCTTCGCACGCGGCCCGCAGGTACTCGGCGCCTGAGTCGTAGGGGGTCGGGGGGATGATGCCGCCCTTGGTGGCGAGCACCATGCGGTCTCGCAGCTCAGGAGCAGCAGCGAGCACCTGGCCGAGCAGTGCCTCGACCGTTCCGAAACCGGTGCCGCCCCAGTCGAAGCCATAGACATCGCTGGTGTCGATCAGATTCATGCCGTTGTCGAGCGCAGCCTCGATCAAGGCCTGAGCCGCTCCGAGGTCGTCGTTCGTGAACCGCCACAGCCCGTAGCTGATCGGGCCGACGTCGAATTGGCCGAGGGAGCGGTTGGCTCTGTTGACGAGGGATGACATGGTGCGTCCTTTTGCGGGGGAGGCGGGTGTTCGCTGCGGTGCAGATCCGGCGCTCAAAGTATCTCGTCAAGGGCGATGGGGCGCCCTTCATCGATGGACTGGTGAGCCGCTTGGCCGATGGCGACCGAAAGCAGCCCGTCGGTCAGCGAGACCTGGGGCGGAGCGCCGGTGCGAAACGCCTCAAGGAAGTGCTGATGTTCCACGTAGCTCGACCCGTAGTGATGGCCGAGGTAGGGGATGGAGCGGTCGATCCCGACGTCGTGTACATGGACCGCGCCCAGGGCCTCGCGGCCGCGTCGACCAATCCGCAGCACGTGTTCGGGGACGAGCGCTTCGACCTTGCCCTCGGTGCCGACCACCGAGAGTTCTTCTTGGTTGAGCGAGGCTTCGGCGAACATGCACAGGTCGAGCATGCTGCGGGCGCCGGACTCGTGATCGACGAGAACGAACGCATTGTCGAGCATGTCGCCGGCAGGGCCGAGTTCTCCTGCTTCGATGCGGTTTACCGCCTGAGAGCCGGTCGCGAACACGCGTACGGGCGCCGACCCGGTGAGCAGCACCATCAGATCAAAGAAGTGGCAGCACTTCTCGACCAGCGTGCCGCCCGTGTTGGCCGTCGAGCGGTTCCAGTCGCCGACCTTAGGCAGGAACGGAAACCGGTGCTCGCGCATCGCCACCATCTGCACGTCGCCAACCATCCCGGCATGGACGTGATCGATCAGGATTGCGATCGCGGGGATGTAGCGATATTCGAGCCCGACCCAGGTCAGCGCATCACGATGTTCTCCGAGGGCGACGAGTTGTTTGCATTCGTCGACGGTGATGCCGAGCGGCTTCTCGATAAGGGCTGCGAGGTCTGTGGCGAGCACGTCGGCAAGGACGTCGCGGTGCGTCATGTTCGGCGTCGCGACCACAACCGCATCGCAGAGGTCCGACGACAGCAGCTCTCGGTAGTCGTCGAACCGGGTGATCGGCTCACCACATGCGGCCGCCCCGGCCTCGAGCGACGGGCGATGCGGGTCGGCGATCGCAGTGACCGATGCGTCGGGCAGTGCGCGGATGTTGTGGATGTGTTCCACCCCCATCATCCCCGTACCAATGATTCCGTACCGGATCGTCACTGGCTGACCATCGCATGGCATCGTCCGTGTGCCCAGAGGCGTTTTGGCGATCGGGTCATTCGTGTTGCCTATTGCTAACCGGAACGCAATGCTGGGGCATGGTTCAACCGCTGGTGTCGCTCGATCTTGCGTCGGCGCACCTGTACCTGAGCGTGGTGGAGCTCGGCAGCATCACCAAGGCGGCCGCCCGCCATGGACTCAGCCAGCCCGCGGCGAGTCAGCGCATCCGCAAACTCGAGGGCCAAGTTGGGTTGCGGCTGCTCGACCGATCTGCGACCGGCTCGATCGTGACCGCAGATGGTCGCGAGATCGCCCAGCGATGGAGAACCGTCATCGCCGACGCCGCTGAAGTCGATGCCGAGGCCCGGGCGCTGCGAGACCGCCGCAACCTGCGGGCCACGGTTGCGGTTACCGAGCGAGTCGCTCGCGAGCTGTTGCCCCACATCAGCGCTGCGCTCGACAGCGACGGCGAGCCCATTGTCGTCGAGCCGCTGCTCCGCTCGACTGCCGAGGCCTGCGCTTTGGTACGTGACTCCACCGCAGACCTGGCCCTCGTCGACGGTCCGGCGCAACCGCTCGCCCTTGGCGGAGAGATCGTGGCGACCGCACCGCTCGTGGCCTTCGTCTCAAGGCGTCATCCCTGGGCTCGGCGCCGACGGCCGGTCGGAGCGGCCGAGTTGATCGCGAGCCCGCTCGTACTTCGCCGTCGAGGCTCGGGCACGCGCGACGTGATCGAAGAGTCCTTGTCAGCTGCCGGTTACCCGATCGTGGTGCCCGCCCTCAACGAGGTCGACAGTGTGACCGAGCTGGTGGCCACGGTCACGCTTGGCGATGGACTTGTCGGGATCGCAGCACCGGCAGCGATCGAAACTGGTGTCGAATCACGGGCGTTGAGCGTCGTCGCAACAGACGTCGTCTTTGAGCAGCCGATCTGGATGGTCTGGTCTGGGCGTACGCCAAGCGCGCCTGCGGCTCGACGGTTTGCCGACGCTGCTCGCTCGATCAGCCCTTGACCGAGCCAGCCAAGAGGCCGCGCACGAAGTAGCGCTGCAGCGAGAAGAAGACCACGAGTGGAACGAACGCTTGCACGAACGCGCCCGCGGTCAACAAGTGCTCGGTTCTTCCGAAGTCACCGGCCAGGTTCGCGATGCGGGCCGTGGTCGGTAGGGCCTCGGGGTTACTCGACAACATCGTGACGGCGATCAGATAGTCGTTCCAGGTCCAGAGGAACTGGAAGATCGCAAAGGATGCGAGGGCGGGGATCGACAACGGCAGTACGAGTCGCAGGTACGTCTTGAAGTGATCCGCACCGTCGACCCGGGCCGACTCGAACAGCTCGGCGGGCAACTGCGAGATGTAGTTGTGCAACAAGAAGATCGAGAACGGCATGGCGAAGCCGGTGTGGGTCAACACCACCGCCCACGGAGAGCCGGCAAGGTCGAAGTCGGGGATCAGCGACAGGGTTCGTTCGGTGAAGGGCACAGTCAGGTGCGCGCCGTCGAGATACGTCTTGAGCAGCGGGATCAGCGCCACCTGCAACGGGATCGACAGCAACGACACGGTCGCAATGAACAGCGGCTTGCGGCCCTTGAAGTCGATCCATGCGAACGCATAAGCAGCGAACGATGCGATGGCGATCGGGATGATCGTCGACGGCACGGCGATCGCGAGCGACGAGATCAGCGACTGCAACATGCCGTTGTTGGCATCGGAGCTCAAGACTTCGCAGTAGTTCTCGAAGACATGGAAGTCGGGGCCTTCGTAGCCCTCGGGGCAACTGACGCCTTCGAACGCGATGTCGCGGTCGCCGGCAACGTTCCAGAAGCCTGAGTCGCGTTGGCGAGTACGGCTACGGAAGGAGTTGACGAAAAGGCTGAGGCTCGGAACCGTCCAGACCGCGACCAGGACCCACAGCACCCACAGCGGCACATCGGTGAGCTTGCGGTAGATGCGGTCGACGAGCGAGCCCTTGCCCGGGTTGGTTCCGGCGTGCTTGGGGGCAGACGAAGTCGCAGTCATCACGCGGCCTCCTTCTGCATCTGGCGGACATTGAGTATCAACACCGGTGCGACAGTCAACAAGATGATGACCGCGATCGCGGCACCGATCCCTCGGTTCGAGAACTGGAATGCCTCGGTGAAGAAGTCATTCGCCAAAACGTTGGTGCCGAAGTTGCCGCCGGTGCTGACCTTGACGATGTCGAAGACCTTGGCGACTGCGACGATGGTGGTGGTCACGACCACACCGATCGTCGGCAGGATCTGGGGGAGTACCACGCTGAAGAACTGCTGGCTGTCATTCGCTCCATCGATGCGAGCAGCTTCGAGCAGTTCTTGAGGCACGGCCTTGATTGCCGCGGACAGGATCACCATGGCGAAACCCGACTGGATCCAGATCATGATGAACATGAGGTAGACGTTGTTGAACGGCGGGGTTCCCTCGCGGAAGGCGACCGTGTCGGCGATGACCGTGCCGTCAGGTGCGAAGGCGAAGCCGCCCAAGCTGCGGCGCAGCAGCTCGATGATCAGG
>CALDGN010000181.1 GCA_937942965.1 uncultured Acidimicrobiales bacterium
GGTGGATCGTGCCGCCACAGGTCAGGCCGACGGCATAGGCCTCGTCGTCGCTGTAGCCAAACGTCACCATGCGGCGATCGCGTGAGCTGATGATGTCGAGCGCTTCTTCGACGACGGCGCCTTCGACACAGCCGCCACTGACTGAACCAATGACTTCGCCGTCTTCGTTGACCGCCATGGCGGCGCCAGGTTCACGGGGGCCGGAACCGTCGGTGTCCACGACACGGGCGATCGCAACTTGTTTGCCGGCCTTACGCCAGCTGGAGACCTCGTCGAGGATGTCCTTCATCTTCTGAACCTACCTGGAGTGGCTGGAGAGCTGGGGATTGTCATCGGCCGTCTTGTTGACGGCGATCGCGAGTTGTTCGAGTGCTCGAAGGGAATGCCCTTCGACAAAGTCATCAACGTAGGGAAGGGCCGCTGCCATTCCCCGAGCCAAGGGTTGGTAGCCGTCGGTGGCCTTGAGCGGGTTCGACCAGACGATGCGATAGGCAACGCGAGACAGCCGCGCCATCTGTTCGGTCATGAGCTCGGGATCGCCGCGGTCCCAGCCGTCGGACAGGATCACGACAACAGCGCCACGGGCCATGCCCCGCACAGCCCATTCGTCGTTGAACACTCGGATCGACTCACCGAGCCGAGTGCCGCCGGACCAATCATCGACGGCATCACCCGCATTGGCCAGTGCCCGATCGGGGTCGAGCGTCGCCATCTCGCGGGTCAAACGGGTCAACCGGGTCCCGAGCGCAAAGGCCTCGACCCTCCCCCGGGCCAGCACCGTGGCGTGCACGAAGCGCAGCAACGCACGCGAGTAGGACTCCATAGATCCACTGATATCGAGCAGCAACACGACCCGACGCGGCTGCTCACTCTTGCGTCGGTACTTGCGCTCGATCGGCTCACCGCCGTGGGCCATCGCCCGGCGCACCGTGCGCCGCAGATCAGGCTGGCCAGAGAGCTTCTTGGTGCGCTTGAGCCGACGAGACGACTTGACTGCACCGCCGATGCGCATCTTCTGCATGAGGAACGTGAGCTCACGGAGCTCGTCTTTGGTGTATTCGGCGAAGTCCTTGTCCCGCAGCACTTCGACGGCGCTGTAACGCATGACGACATCGGGCTCGCCGCCGCCATCGTCATCGTCGTCGCTGGACGCATCGTTCTCGATGCCGTCTTCTTGTTCGTCGACGGCGACGCTGGTGACCTTGGTGAGGGTCTCTGGTTCCTCCGGGAACTCGGCACCGGTCCAGTACTGGCCGAAGACCCGGTGATAGGTCATGAAGTCTTCGGAGCGAGTGAGCAGGGTTGTGCGCCCGCACCAATAGCGAGCGGACCGGTCGACCGAGTTCACCGCGGCGAGTGCACGCACGTACAGCAGCGTTGCCCCGATCGGGACCTCGATGCCGGCGTCTCGAAGCGCGTCGACAAAGCCGGCCGCTAAGATCGGCAAGAGCGAGCGGTCAACCTCGCGGCCGTCCGGCAGCGCTGGTCGCTCCCCGATCACCGTGCGTTCGGTGATGACCCAGTTGTCGAGGTTGCGGCCGTCGCGGCCGCGCTGCTCAGCCATGGCTAGACCTGGCTAGCGGCCACGACCTCGTCGAGTCCGTGATCACGGACTCGTTGCTGATCCTCGCGGTACTTCAGCACCGTGCCGAGACTGGCGTCGGCAGTATCGACGTCGAGCTTGGAACGCTGCAAGCGGTGCAGGGCTTGGGCCCAGTCGATGCTTTCGGCGACACCAGGTGGCTTGTAGAGCCCGAGTCCGCGGAACTGGGCGACCGCTCGGGCAACCTGGCCAGCGAGCTGGTCGGTGACGCCATCGGTACGGCGGCGAATGATCTCGATCTCGCGTTCGAGGCCCGGATGCTCGACCCAGTGGTAGAGCGCACGCCGCTTCAGCGCGTCGTGCACGTCACGAGTGCGGTTCGAGGTGATGATCACGATCGGCGGCTGCTCGGCCCTGAAGGTGCCGACCTCGGGAACGGTGATCGCGTACTCGGAAAGGATCTCGAGCAGGAATGCTTCGAACTCGTCGTCGGCCCGATCGACCTCGTCGATCAGCAGGATCGGCGGCACCGGGTCGTCGTGGGCGATGGCGTCGAGCAGCGGGCGTCGCACCAAGAACTTGTCGCTGTACAGCTCGTCTTCGACATCGCTCGTGTCGGCGTCGAGCGCTCCCATGGCTTCGCGGGTGCGCAGATGCAAGAGCTGGCGGCTGTAGTCCCACTCGTACACAGCCTGGCCTGCGTCGAGGCCGTCGTAGCACTGCAAACGGATGAGGCGACCGCCACTCCAGCGGCTCAATGTCTTGGCGACTTCGGTCTTACCAACGCCAGCTTCGCCCTCGAGTAACAGCGGCCGCTTCAGCTCAATGGCCAAGAAAATCGCGGTGGCCAACGACTCATCAGCGAGGTAGTCGTGATCGGCGAGACCGGCGGCGACATCGGCAACGGTTGCTGGAGGAAAGGCGACGGACATCGCCGCTCAGACTACGTGCCGTTCGCCTCGCTCACTAACCCCAACGCGCTGCGACTCCGCAGCGACGACATGAGGGCAGCTAGGCCGTGTTGATCGTCACGCCGTCGTTGGCCTGGCGGCGTCGCTGTGCCTTGTCGTTGTAGACCCGCAGGTCGGCCTCGGTCATGACATCGGCCAGCTTGGCCGGCCGGTCTACTTCGACAATGCCGAGGCTGAACTCGAGCGCGTGAGCGAACCCGTCGCCGTGGTCCGGATGCAGCACGACTGGCTCACCGGTGATGCGGCGGAGTCGATGTTGGAGCGCCGCGAGATCCAGCGGGGCCGGGGCATGGACCGACAGGAAGAACTCGTCGCCGCCGAGGCGAACGACCGTGTGCTCAGCACCCTGAATCGCCGCCGCTGTCTCGGCAACGGCTTGCGAGATCCGAGAGGCCGCTTCGACCAGAACCGCATCGCCGGCCGCGTGCCCGTACGTGTCGTTCACGGCCTTGAAGCCGTCGAGGTCGATGAGAGCGACGATGTGGCTCTCGAACCGTTCGTCCTTGAGCAGCACGGCCGAGCGTTCATCGAGCAGACGTCGGTTCCCGATACCGGTGAGCGGATCGACACGGGCCAGCTCGACCGCCTGGTCACCGCGTCGCACCATGTTGGCAACAACGCCGCACAAGCCGACGATAGCCACCCCAGCCAATGCGAGTAGCAGGTTCGACGTCCGACGAGCGCTTGTCGCGGCGCCATCGCTTTCGACCTGTGCCGCCGCCAACGACGCGCGCTCCGATTCCAAGGTCGCCGACACGATCGCTTCGATGTCCTCGGCGGCTTGTGTACTGCGCGACGCCATCTCGGTGAGCGGGAACGGCGGTGGCGAAGAGCCTTGCCCCAGGTCAGTAAGCCAGCGATCGATCTCGGCCATCCCGGACGCTCGAAGGATTGCCTCGGTCTCCGCCAATTCGTTCGGAGACTCTTGTCGTACCAGGTCAAGCTCGAACAAGCCGGGAAGCGGAGCTCCGCGCTCGTCGAGCCAACCGCCACCACCATCGGCGAGCCAACCGCTTTGGAACTCGACCTGTTCGCGTGCAGTCGCGGCGACGTCCCGCGGATTCACGAGCACGTCCCCAGCGACGGCTTCCCACAGCACCAGTGTCGGCACCATCGGAAGCACCATCAGCTCGTCTACGGCCGACAACGTCGGGTCCGCAGCACCGGTCACGCGGAAGTCGTCGAGCGTCGAAGCGGCGAAGTACAGGTCGTCGCTGGTTGGATCATCGGACAGAAAACGCATCTCGTCGAACTCGGCGACCAACTGGTCGGCGGCTCGTCTCAGACCGGCGTCAGCCTCGATCACAGCGGCTGCTTCCGCCAACGCGGCGAGCGCATCGACACGCTTGCCCCGGGCCGCTGCAACCGCCTCGGCATTCGCCGTCGATGGGTCAAGGACGCCGGCAACTCCTACGGCACTCATCTCCGCGCCGAAGGCGTACTCGAGGTGCGCTCGAGCTTCGAGGAAGTCGAGTTCGGCCATACGACTTTGGGCTTGGAGCGTCTCGGCGGAGTGCTCGGATAAGGCTTGGCGGGCCTGCAGCGCACCGAGCAGGGCCGCGGTCGCGATCGCGATCGCCAGCGCACCGAGCGCGAATCGGTGCCGTACAAGACGCAGAGCCAACATCCTCTCTCCATTCGGCCGCTGCACGCCGATGTTGAGCGGCACGATCGCCGGTACGGGAGTTGCCCGCCTAGCTCGCGGCCAAGAAGGCGGCGAGGTGTTGCTCGGTCTTGGCTGCGACCTCGGGGAAATGCGGATATGCGGGCACCTCGGGTCGTGCGGCCAGCCAGCCGACGATCATGAGTGACCGGACGGCCAAGAAGGTGTCGATGAGTTCAACCTCGGCATCGCTGAGTGGATGGACGGTGCGGTAACCCTCGACCATCGAGGCTTGGGCTGCCGCTTCGATCGGTTCGCCGAGCACCGGGTGCAGGGCAACGGCGAGTTCGTGCACGAACCAGCCATAGCCGCAGTCGTCGAAATCGATCACGGTCAAGTCGTCGCCATGCGCCATCACATTGCCGAGATGCAGGTCGGAGTGGATCAGGCCGAAGTGGTCGTTGTTGGTCGACAAACCTGCCAACACATCGTGGAGGCGCGCACGGCCGCGGGCGAACAACGCACGCTGGGCGTCGCTGAGTGGCTCCGCTTCCCAGAAGCGGCCCCACAGCGGGTCTGATCCCATCAACGCATCGGCGTCCCAGCGGCGGCGCACAAAGCCTGCCGGCGCCTTCCAGACCGCGTTGTGCGAGCGAACCTGAGCGGCGATCTTGCCGATGTCTCGGTAGTGGGGCACGAGGCCATCACTCGCGCCGCCATCGAGTGGCCCGCCCAGCGGAGCACCATCGACCCAGCTGATGACGCCAACCTCGTGGGCGACGCCCCCGACGTCGACGGTCGCGTAATGCCCACCGGCCGTTGTCGGCAGAGGCTTGGGCGTACGCACCCCGAACGCTCGCAGAGAGTCGACGAACGCGACCTCGGAATCGAGTTCGGCACGCGCGTTGTAGCCCGGTCGGTGCAGCCGCATCACAAGCGGCTCGCCAACTTTTGTTGTGACTTTGCAGACGACGTTCTCGCTGTGCGAAAGCAGCTCGACGCTTGCGACGTCGATACCGAACGCGGCTGTGGCCTGGCCCGCTGCTTCGACGAAGTCCTCAGGCGTGGGCATCCGAAACGGCTCCTGCCAGGGCATCGAGGAACAGCTCGGCGTGCTCCTGTTCGAAAACGAGGGGCGGTCGGATCTTGAGCACGTTGCCGTGCTCTCCTGCCTTGCCGAGCAACATGCCCCGGGACTTGAGCGCCTCGACCATTGATGCGGCGCCTTCGACATCGGGGTCCGTCGTCCCGGGATGAACCCAGTCGATCCCGATGAAGAGACCATGGCCGCGGACGTCGCCCATCTTCGGGTGGTCGGCCTGCATCTCACGGACTGCACGGAGAAGGCCAGCGCCAACCAACGCGACGCTCTCCACGAGATTCCGGTTCTCGATCTCGTCAAGCACCGCCATGCCGGCGGCGGCCTGCAGCGGGCTGCTGGCGAACGTGTTGAAGTAGCGGTGCTTCGCCCGAAACGCCGAG
>CALDGN010000182.1 GCA_937942965.1 uncultured Acidimicrobiales bacterium
GACCGACCTGGTGCGCCTCGCCGAGCGAGGCGTTCGGCGACCGACGATCGAGGTCAAGGCCAAGCGGCACAACGCGCCGATGGAGAACGCCGAGTTCGCTGCACTGGTGCTGCTCGTGCAGCAGTGGGACGACATCGCCGAGTGGCTCATCGAAGCGCTGTTCGACGACGATGCGAACCGTATGGCGTTCGTGGCGTTGGCCGAAGCCGGCGACTTGACCGGTGCCATCGAGATCGCCGCTCCCGATGCCCGCGAGGTGCTCGAGCGTGCCGCCATGGCCGACTTGGAACTCGACGCGACCGTCGAGGCGCTCACGCTCATCGGCGCAGCGGCGCGGCGGGAACTGCGCCACCGGAGCCACCGCGTCGACCCGGCGATCCTCGAGGAGGATCGAGCGGCACGGCTCGCCGTCGACGACCTTGCGCACACAGAGCGCGCTCGCGCGCTCACGGCAGCGGAGTCGTTGCTAAGTTGGCTCCATCGACGAACAGAAGAACGAGCAGCAACTGAATCGTGACCCCGTCCCGTCGGCGCCCGTCGGCGGCATCGATCAGGGCGAATGGGAGGCGCTGGTCGATGGCGGGCGCTCCAGCGGCGAGGTGCACGCCGACCAGGTCAGCCATGTGTTGCGCCACGTCGAGCTGTCTGAGTCGGTGCTGAACGATGTCCACACGGCAATGGCCGGGCAGGGCATCGAAATCGACGACAAGATCGACAGCGACGACATGCCCGACGACACGCCCGGTGGAATCCGGCGCGAGGTCGTGGTGGAAGACGATGCCGATGAACAGCTGCTGAGTCGTCGGCGCACGCGTCGTACCAAGAAGCGCGGCCCGCGAGCCGAAGGTGGCTCAGCCGATGCTGTGCGGATGTACCTGCGTGAGATCGGCCAGGTCGATCTGCTCACCGTCGACGATGAGCGTCGTTTGGCACAGCTGATCGAAGAGGGACAGATCGCGGCCGCCAAGATCGACGCTGCGAACGAGGCTGATTCGCCGGTCGAGGGCGTGGAAGGCCGCATGCTGATGCGTGCGGTGAGCCGTGGCGAGCGGGCCAAATCCGAGCTCACGCAGGCCAACCTGCGCCTCGTGGTATCGATCGCCAAGCGCTACTCAGGTCGCGGCATGCAGCTGCTCGATCTGGTGCAGGAGGGCAACCTCGGCCTGATGCGTGCGGTCGACAAGTTCGACTACACCAAGGGATTCAAGTTCTCCACCTACGCCACGTGGTGGATTCGCCAGGCCATCACCCGGTCGATCGCCGACCAGGCGCGAACGATTCGCATTCCGGTGCACATGGTCGAGCACATGAACCGGGTGATGCGTGCCAAGCGCCAGATGCACCAGGAACTCGAGCGTGAGCCAACGATCGACGAGTTGGCGTATCGAGTGCAGCTCGAGCCCGACAAGGTTCGCGAGCTGCTGCGGTACTCGCAAGATCTCTTATCGCTCGACTCACCGGTGGGGGAGGAAGACGAATCGAACTTGGGTGACTTCATCCAAGATGAGTCAGCCGACAGCCCCGCAGACGCCGCCACCAAGGTCATGCTGTCGAACGCGGTGGGCGACGTGCTCAACGAGTTGTCGGAGCGCGAGCAGGAAATCGTGCGGTTGCGGTTCGGCCTCGATGGCGGTCAGGCCAAGACTCTCGAAGAGGTCGGCAAAGAGTTCGGGGTGACCCGTGAGCGGATCCGCCAGATCGAAGCCAAGACGCTTGCCAAGCTCCGCCACCCGCAGCGCAGCCAGCGCCTGCGCGAGTTCCTCGAAGCCGAGTAGCAGATTCCCGATTCGTTCCGTTGCTGGCGCGAACGAAGCCGCTAACCTCTGCGTTTGCCGATCCGGGATAGCTCAGCTGGCAGAGCAATTGACTGTTAATCAATGGGTCGCAGGTTCGAGCCCTGCTCCCGGAGCCAACAATGGCCCACCGCAGTGCGGTGGGCCATTGTCGTTTTCGGCCGTTGCTGCCGCGGTTGTTTCTGCCGTTGCTTCTACTGGTGGGGCGGGCGGGGATCGAACCCGCGACCGAGCGATTATGAGTCGCCTGCTCTAACCGACTGAGCTACCACCCCGAAGTTGTCGAGCGCCGTGGCTACTCGTCGTCTGGTTGCTCGATGGCGTCGAGGAACGCATTGACGTCGGGCTCTTCGCCGCCGACCAGCCAGATGGTGAGTTCGCCCGCCACTTCAGCGCCGTCGTCGTCTTCGGCGTCTTGCCAGGGCAGCACGCCATCGACGAAGTAGCGATCGACGGTGATGTCGTCGCTCTCGCCATCGACGGGGGCGATGACGGCGAGTTCGACCTCGGCTTCTGGGGGCTGGTCGCTCAAGATGTCGATCAGTTCATGGACGCGCATTACGGCTCCGTTAGAGGTCATCGAGCCACGCAGGGGCTCGGTCCAGCAGGTACAGGCTCACGTGTTTGCATCGTTCGAGTGCAACGCCGATTGCGTCGTCGTTCGTGAGGTAGACGTCGGCGAGGTCGACGGTCATCTTGGCCACGATCGACAGGCTGCGCTCGGGAGCATCGGTGACCGATGGGAACGAGTCGATCGCCGAGACTTCGACGGGAAGGTCGATTCCGCCGATGCCGGCCAGGTCGGTGGCCAGTACCAGCAGATCGGGTGGGTCGGGCAGCGGCGGCAGTGTCCACGTGAACAACATGGTGAACGTGAAGCCGGTGGGCGGCGGATCGTCGATCTCTTCGAGGCGGATGACCTCGTCTTCGAAGGCGAGCATGGCTCGCGGATCGACGTCGAGCGACAGGTGCAGGTCGATCGGGCCCGAGCACGCCTCTTCGGGGTGAAGGTCGACTTCCCACAACTGTCGGAGTGAATATGTCTCGACGAAGTGGCGTTCGTCGTGAACGTGAAATCCGTGATCGATCGCCTGACTCTTCACGTCGGCGACAAATCCCGCTACGTCGATGACTGCCATTGGTGCGGACACTACCGTCCCGAGGCGTGGACGAAACGAGAATCGCGCCGGCCGACCATGATGCGGTGCTGCGCCTGTTCGGCGAAATCTGCGATCGAACGTCCGCAGTGCTGGCCGCGAACGACGATTGGTCGATGTCTGGGCGCCGTGACACGCAGTATTCGATCGACGTGGACATCGACGATGCGTGCCTCGGGCCGCTGCGTGCAGCGGGATTCTCGGTGCTGTCCGAGGAGAGCGGTGCGACGGGCGAGTCGGAGCACGTAGTGGTGGTCGACCCGCTCGATGGCTCGACGAATGCGGCGTTGGGCATTCCGTGGTGCGCCACCGCATTGTGCCTGGTGAGCAACGGTGTGCCCGTGGTGGCGATGGTGGCCAACCTGCGCACCGGCGACCGCTTCACAGCGATCTCGGGCCGAGGTG
This sequence comes from uncultured Acidimicrobiales bacterium, assembly GCA_937942965.1. Taxonomy (GTDB): domain Bacteria; phylum Actinomycetota; class Acidimicrobiia; order Acidimicrobiales; family UBA10347; genus UBA10347. The sequence continues at coordinate 3,356 of CALDGN010000182.1, forward strand.
CCGAGCGCAACGGCATGCCGATCAGCGTCGGCCCGCCGGTGGAACTCTCAGCGGCGATCGTTGCGGTCAACGCACGCCCGCCGGAGTCATTTCGACCAGCTCAATACCGCTCGATGGGCGCCACGGCGCTCGATATCGCCTCAGTCGCCAGCCCGGACGGGTTCGACGGATCGATCGACTTCGACGACGACAAGATCGGCGTGTGGGACTACCTGGCCGCCGTGACGATCGTGAGAGAAGCTGGCGGCGTTGCCGCTGATGCGCATGGGCGGGAGCTGATCACGTTGGACCACGCAGCTCGACGACGACCGGTGACCGCAACCTCGCCGGAGTTGCTCGACGAGCTCCTCGACTCGGCAGAGGGGCCACGGCGTTCTGGTCTCGAAAGATGAGCTGATTGCGAGGTGTCCGTTACTACGGTCACCGATTGTGAGCCCTGAAACCGACGAGACCACGAAGATGCTTGCCTGGCGGCGATGGACGGACATCCCGCTACTGATCGTTGCTGTTGGCTCTTTGCCCTTTCTGTTGCTCGAGATCGAGCGCGAACAGCTCTTGCCGTCCGACCAGGTGCTCCTGAACGTCATCAACGTCATAGTGCTCGTCTGCTTCGCGGTTGACTATGTCGTGGGTCTGGCGCTCACCAACAACCGGCAACGGTATGTCCGGCAGGAGTGGGTGAGTTTGTTGATCGTTCTCGCCCAGGCACTCGTCTTCGTTCCAAGCCTTGCTGGCTTCGGTGTTCTGCGTGTGTTGCGCGGCGCTCGGCTCGTGAGAGTCGCCGCTGTAACCGTTCGTGTTCTGGCCATCGGTGGTGCGGCCCGGCAACGTGGCCGCGAGCAGCTCCGGCGTGAAGCGGGCAACGTCGCTCTCGGGGTTGCTGCGCTTACGTGGCTCACAGCCGCTGTGGCGTTCATGCTGGCCGAAGGTGTCGGTGAAGACCAGAGGGTCGAGTCGTTCTTTGATGCGCTCTGGTGGTCCTCGGCAACGATCACCACGGTCGGCTACGGCGACATCTTCCCAGTCACAACCGCCGGGCGACTCGTTGGAATCGTCACCATGTTCGTTGGGATCTCGGCCTTCGCTGTGGTCACCGCCAAGATTGCAGAATGGCTCGTCGGTTCGAGACCGGACAACGACGTAGCGGAGCAGAGCGGCGAGCCGATCGAGATTTGATCGGGGCGGGACCGCCGAAAACTTGCGGCAGGCCAACGGAGTGGCGCTCGAAACACGCTGAGTCGCAAACTCTGTCCGCGGACAGAGCTTGTTGACGCTGAGTATCGGATCCGTCACGTTCGGTTGATCCAGGCTGTCTGCGGACTGCGTTGGATGCGATCAGGCGGATGCCTGGTGCCGGGCCGCCGCGTGTCGGGGAGGTGTGTGGGATCGACGGGCTGCGTGTCCGCCGCATTCCGAACTTCCCGTGCGGCTGGTTCTACTTCACAAGCGGTGATCGCGTCGACGCCGTGCGCCTGCTTGCTGATGCCCAGGACCTCGCCGCCGTGCCCACCGACATGGAGTAGGGCGAGCCGGCTCAGCTCTGCGGCTCGCCCAATTCGGCGAACAGGTCGACCCCGTTGCCGTCGGGGTCGTGCACCGTCGCATACCGCTGGCCCCAGAACGCATCCCAGGGCTCGAGGTGGCTGTGGTACCCGGCTTCAACCAGGCGATCGTGTGTGGCATCGACGTCGGCGGGGGAGTCGCACAGGAACGCCAGCGCCACCCGTGGCGACCCGGTGGGAGCGACGTAGGAGTCGTCGAACGAGGTGATTGTCGACACCGGATCCCACGCAAGTCGGATGCCGCCGGAAAGCGTGATCTCCACATGCGGTTGTTCGTCGGCGTCCTCGGGGATCTCGAAGCCGAGGAGCCGGTAGAAGGCCAACGAGGCGGGCAGATCCTGGGCGACGATGCCGATCATGTCGAGCTTCGGAGTCATGACCGAAACGGTACCGCGAACTCGCTCCTGAGCAGCGTCGCCGACCTTGCGTGACTGAGCGACCGGGCGAGCTACGGTGAAGCAGTGACGGGTGAGGGGTTGGGAGTCGGCGCAATACTCAATGTCGACATGGTCGGGTCGACCCACCTGTTGGTGTCGCTCGGCGTCGACGCACAGATCACCGCGTTGAACCAACTGCACCGCATCGTCGGGCACGCGGCGTCCGAACGCGACGGCGAGGTTCGCGACAGCTCTGGCGACGGCATCGTGGTTCGATTCGCGTCGGTGTCGCACGCCATGATGGCCGCCATCGAAGTGCGTGACGCCGTGGCGTCGGCAGAGGAGTTCGAGGTGCGGGTCGGCATCGACCTTGCCGAAGGCGATACGGCCAGCGCCGAGTCGGTCGAGCGAGCGTGCCCGCCGGGTGGGGTGGCGGTACACGATCGGGTGTATCGATGCCTGCGGAGTGCCGCACCCGAACTCGAGTTCTCCGCATTGACCGGCGCCTCGCACGAGTTGCGAACGCCGTCGACCGACGCGTTGCGCGTGTTGGAGAAGGCTCGCCACGACGCCCGGTTGAAGGTGGTGTTGTTCTCGAACGGATCAGACCGGGCGGCCGTGAGGATTTCCGAGTTGGTGCTCGGTGACGCGGACTGCGCCGTGGTCGACACGAACGGCAACGGACATGTTGCGATCTTTCGATCGGCTCGCGCCGCAGTTGAGGCCGCAGCCGAACTGCACGCCGTTGGTGCCGCTGCAGCGCTTGACGTCGAGACCAGCGACGCGGTGCGGTTCCGCATCGGCATCTCGCTCGGAGAAGTGGTGGTCGACGGAGTCCAGGTCTTCGGTCAGGCGATGATTGAGGCTGCTCGGTTGCATGACTACGGCGAGGAAGGCACGACGCTGATCGAGTCGGGTGCAGCAGCGGTGGCCGATGTTGCCAATGGAGAGTCGTTGGGTCCGGTGGCGCTGAAGGGCTTTTCGGAGTCCGTCGAAGCTGTAGCCGTGGCGGCCGGCCCGGTTCTGCCACTGATCGAGCTGCCGGCGGTGCTGCGACGTCCGCGCCGCTTCGGATTCACTGGCCGGTCCGTCCAACTGAACGCACTGCGAACCGCTTGGTCGAAGGTGAAGCGTGGTGAGCTCTGCGCCTCGATGGTCATCGGCGAAGAAGGCGTGGGCAAGACCCGGCTCGTGCAGGAGTTTGCGTCGGAGGTGTTCGATGACGGTTCTGTGGTGCTGCTCGGCTCCTGCTTCGAAGAAGTCGAGCGACCGTTTCAGCCGATCGTCGACGTGCTGCGAGCAATGGCCGACGTCGACAGTGATGTGGCGTCGGCGGTTCGTGGGGACGGCGGGCATTTCGGAGTGCTGTTCGATGCCTCGGGCGTAACCCCTCAGTCAGCCGACACCGACCGCCATCACCTCTTCGGGGCGGTGTCTGGCGCACTGCGACGTTTGGCACAACGCCGACCGGTCCTGCTGGTCATCGATGATGTCCAGTGGGCGTCGCTCGACATGTTGCAGCTCCTCGAATGGGTGATGTCGAACACCGATCCCTCCAGGGTCATGCTCCTCGCAACGTGTCGAGTCGAGGCGCTCGATCACGCGCACAGTGCCGAGCGACTACTGGAAACTCGCCGCGATGGCGTGTCGTTCGAGCGGCATCACATCGAGCGGCTGTCGATGGCCGAGGTGTCGGCGATGCTGGAATCTCGGGTCGGACGGGCGCTCGAAGGGCCCGAGGTCGCCATGGCGCAACACGTCATGGAGATCACCGGAGGGAGCCCGCTCTACGCCGAAGAGGTCATGACGCACTTTGCCGCCACAGGCGTGATCCGCGAGCGTGACGGCGACTGGGAGCTGCGCATGGCGCCGGAGGATCTCCCGATTCCCGAATCGGTCACCGACCTCATGGGCGCACGCCTGCGTCGGCTGGACGATGACGTACTGGGCGTCTTGACGGTGGCGGCGGTGATGGGGCCGACCTTCGACTTCGAGATCGTTGCTGCGGTGATGGACCGGTCGGTCGACGACGTGCTCGACGCCGTCGACGTCGCCGCTGATGCCCGCCTGGTCCACGAAGACGACCGCGGCGAGCCCAGTGTGTTCGCCGACGAGATCGTTCGAGCGGCGCTCCTCAGCCGGGTCCGGTCGAGTCGGCGGGCTCGCATGCATCGGAAAATCGCGGAAGTGCTCGAACGCGATCGGGCTCACGAGTTTGCGCAGATCGCGCGGCATTGGGAGGCGTCGGTCGGCACCGATGCCAAGCGCAACGCCATCACCGCGCTGGGCCAAGTCATTCAGCGGAACCTGAACGCGGCCGCCTACGAATCAGCCGCCGACGGCTCGCAGCGCGTGATCGACTTGCATCGCCAGCTCGGCGATGACGACCCGGCGGTGCTCGGCAGGACCTACTACGCCCTGGGTTCGGCGCTGCGCACGCTCGGACGGCCGGGCTACAAGGAGCCATTGGCGGCTGCGGCGACCTGTGCTCGGATCACCGCCGATGGGGCACTGCTCGGGCGTGCCGCAGTGGCCATGATGCGACCCGGCGCGTGGTATCCCGAAGCGGGAGTTGTCGACGGCGAGATCATCGAGATGTGCGAAGACGCACTCGTGCTGCTGGATGCAGATCATCCGTTGCGGCCACGGGTGCTGGCTGCGTTGGCCACGAACTTGGCGTATCACCCAGACGTCGAGCGGCGCCGCTCGCTCTTA
>CALDGN010000183.1 GCA_937942965.1 uncultured Acidimicrobiales bacterium
ATCGAGTTCAGCTCGCACGCTGGCTTCAGCAGACTTCGCAGCATCGAGATCGGCACGGAGCGCTCCGGCCGCATCGAGGTCTGCCTGCAGAGCGATGCGAGCAGCATTCGCTCCGTCGAGTTCGGACTGCAGCTCAGCCGAGGCGGCTCGGGCCGCATCGAGATCGCCTTGGAGCGAGGCTCGGGCCGTCACGGCCGTGTCGAGCTCACCCTGCGCCGAGGCGTGGGCGGCCTTGGCAGCATCAAGCTCGTTCTGCAAGCCAACCTGAGCAGCCTTGGCGGCATCGAGTTCGCTCCGCAGTCCGGCCTGAGCAGCCTTGGCGGAATCGAGGTCGGCGCGCAGCCCGGCAGCTGCATCGAGATCGCCCTGCAGTGACGCTTGGACCGTCTTGGCCGCAGCGAGCTCGTCGGCGAGCGCCGAGCGAGCCTCGGTGGCAGCACTGAGATCCGTCTGCATTGCGTCGAGCGATGTCCGGGCAGCGGCCAGCTCGGCATCGAGCGAAGCCCGAGCCTTGTTTGCAGCGTCGAGTTCGCCCTGGAGCGAGGCCTGGGTCGTCCCGGCTGCATTGAGGTCGCCCTGCAGCGCGGCTTGCGCTGCGACTGCGGCGGCGAGTTCACCCTGCAAATTCCGGCCGGTCGAGACGTCGGCTTCGAGGCCAGCGATGCGACTTACGCTTGCGTCAAGTTCGGCCTGCATGCCGTCGCGTCCAGCGACCGCTGCGTCGAGGTCACCTTGTAGTGAAGCTGCTCGAGCCGTAGCCGCATCGAGTTCGCCTTGCAGACGAGCTTCGCCAGCGCGGGCTGCTTCGAGATCAGCTTCGAGTCCAGCCTTGGCTGTGTTCGTAGCGTCGAGTTCGGTCTGCAGGCTGGCCTGAGCCGAGCGAGCCGCGTCGAGGTCCGAGCTCAGTCCGACACTCTGATCGGCGCGAGCTGTCGCCGCAGCGAGGCTTGCCTGCAGAGCGGCGACCTGTCCGGCGTCGCTTTCGAGTCCAGCAATGCGGCTGACGTTCGACTCCAGGTCGCCCCGCAGACTTGCGTTGGCCGAGCGAGCTTCGTCGAGTTCGGCTTGCAGCGCGTTGCGAGCTGCGACGGCGGCATCGAGATCGCCCTGGAGCGAGCCTTGGTGGACGCCACAACCCTCGTGTTCTGCACGCAGTCCGTCGAGATCAGCTTGCAGATTTGCTTGCGCAGTGCGAGCGGCGTCGAGGTCTCCCTGCAGCGCCGTGCGAGCTGCGACTGCAGCATCGAGATCACCTTGTAGGCCAGCATGAGCGGAGCGGGCAGCGTCGAGGTCGCCCTGCAGTTGGCTCTGCACACCGAGCGCTGCGTCGAGGTCGCCTTGGATGTTGCCTCGAGATGCCAGCTGCACGTTGGCCGCATCGAGTTCGGCTTGCAGCGCTGATCGTGCGTTGATCTCAGCGTCATAGCTGGACTGGAGGTTGGTCTGGGCAGCCCGAGAGTTGTCCAGGTCTCCCTGCAGCGACAGGGTCTGCGAGCGGAGGCCGTCGACCTCGCCCGACCATTTGGTCTCTGACTGGAGCAGCTTGTTGTACTCCGAGACCTTGATGCCACCGCGGCGCCAGCGCCACAGCAGCCAGCCGAGCAGCAGGCCGAACATGGCGGCCAAGAGGAGTGGGAGGAGGTATTCGGCAAGGAAATGAGGCATTGGTGGTGTCCTTTCAGACCGCGGGAGCAGCGGGGTAGGCAGCGATTGGGTGGTGGGCAGGGTGCGTAGGTGAGGCTGAGTGCTGGATCATGTGGGCGCTCATCCGGTGAACTGAGGAACGCGGGCTTCGGCTGCGTCGAGCGTTCCGCTACCGGGCAGGCTCAGGCCTGCGGCAACGTCGGGGCTCGCAGCGAGCAGATCCCAGGTGAGGGCGCCGTCGCTGAGCTGGGCGGTGCCTTCGATCAGCTCATCACCGAACAGTCCGACGACCGAGGCGAGATCGCCGACCAGTCCGTCGTTGCCGTCGGCGGCTCGGGACTCATCGATCTCGAGCTCGTCGACCACGTTGCCGGCGCCGACCGAGGCGACCGCAGCGTCGACCAGTGTCTGGCGTTGTGCCTCGGAGGCAACGATGCCGATCAAGGTGATGGTGCGGCCGTCGTAGCCGCCGCTCGTGTTGAGGGCGACGGCGATGGGCACTGCGGTCGGATCAGGAACGGCGGTTGCGGTGGGTTCCGGAACCGGTGTCGCCGTGGGTTCCGGGACCGGCGTTGCGGTCGGATCAGGAACTGGCGTAGCGGTCGGATCGGGAACCGGTGTCGCCGTTGGATCCGGTGCGGGGACGACCAGCGGGGCTGCGGCGGCGAGGCCGGCGACGTTCACGTCATAGACGCCTGGGTCGTCGCTGCCATCGATGCCGGCTCGTTCGAGACACTCCATGTCGTCCGAGCCGCCGTCGATGACCTGCTTGACGCGGTCGACGGTGACGCCGGGAGGAAGCTCGCCTTCGACGGTGACGTCGCGGTAGCTCCAGTCCATGTCGAGCTCGTCGGCGTCGATGCCTTCGCAGGCCAAGTGGGCTCGGGCTCGGTCGTCGAGACCGTCTTCCATATGGTCCCAGGCCCAGCCGCCTCCGATGAGGGCAAGCAGGCCAAGAGGAATAAGGCCAAGCCACCGCAGCTTCCACGGGAACTTGCCTCGCCGGTTCGGGGGTAGGTAGCGCGTCCAGCCGGTGACCTTGCGGCCAACCATCGATGTCGACGTGGTCGTCGCCGTTCGACGAGCTGACGTGCGCACGGTCTGTGTCGCTGACGCAGCCGCGGCGGACGCCGACGCGGCCGTACCTGTCGCGCTACCTGCAAGCTTGCCTGACGCTTCTTTCGCGTTGCCCGCAGCAGCCGACGCCTTGCCGGCCGCTGATCGGGCTTTGGATCCGCGCTTTCGCGCGCGGTCATTGTTCGATGCCACAACTCTCCTCTGACTGCTTCGACGAATGACCGGACCTGAGCCCCCGCCTGGCGGGCTCGATGCAACGGTGCCGAAGGTGTTCCCCGGTAATGGGTGCGCTCATCCAGTCGCCGGGGCGAGGTGCTTTGTCGCGAGATTTGTGCTGCGATAGACACAGCTGTGGTCGCTAGACCACTAAGAGTGCAACTGTGGCCCAGCTTTGCGGGATCGCACCGAGGCCTTCGCCGGTGTCTGGTTCCCAAAACTCGGCCCAACCCGAGGCCTGGGCGCCCGCGATCAGTGACGTCGCGATCGAGGCGGCGACATGGTCGTCTCCGAGCCGGGATGCGGCCGCCCAAAGCAGGTAGCTCATCTGTGGCCAGGCCGGTCCGCGCCAATACGTACGGGGGTCCCGGGTCGGCTCGCTGCGGTGGATACCTGCCGGTCCGTGCGCGGCACCAAAGGCGCTCGGGTCGACAAGGTCGGCTAGCCCCACCGAGGTGTGCGATCGGTCGGGATCCACGAGCAGCGCGAAGTGCGCGTCGACCGTCCGCACCTGGCCAGTCGTCGAAGCAAGGTCGCCGTCGTCGACCCACGTGCGGAGTTCGGCGTCCCATCGGGCCGAGATTCGCGCCGCGAGATCATTCGCCTGGGCGCTGAGCCACTCGGACCCCGTGACCGACGCGAGCTCGAGTGCATTGAATGCGATCAACGCGTTGAAGCCGACCGAGGCGATACGGAACTCGTCGTTTGCGATCGCACCGCCGTCGTCGTCGGTGATCACCGTCGAGACGAGATGCCACTTGTGTTCGCGCCAGCGCTCCCGAGTCCAGGGCGCGTCCATCGCAGCGTCCCAACGAGCGCTGTCGTCGCAACCGGATTCCCATGGGTGCACGAGCTCGATGAGCCCGGAGGCTGAGCGACGGCGGTGTTCGAACAGAAACCGCAGGCCTCTCTCGGCCGCAGCCAGCGTCGCGTCGCCGACCTCGACCCCGCCGCGCACAAGTTCAGCGATGGCATGTCCATACATCGGCGGCTGCGTGATCGTAGATGCACCCGACCGACCCCATACCTCGATGGCGGCATCAGGGTCGGGCAAGTAGTTCATGTGCGGAACGAATCCGGCGGCTGTCTGAAACGTGAACAGCTTCTCGATCTCGGTCAACGCCCGGGCGTCGCCCAAACGAGCCCAGACCAACGCGTGGAAGCACGAGTCCCACAGCCATTGCCAGGGATAGGTCGCCTGGTTCGGCATCGTGAATCCCTCGGGGCGCCAATGCAACTCGAGAAGCTCGGCTGCTTCCGTGCGAAGGTCGACGGATACGCCCGGTTGCGGATCACCGGCGGGTGGGTCTGGCTGGTCTGGATTCATGGCGCTACCGTCCGGCGTGGTGACCGTTCTTGTTCAACCTGATCTGACGGCAGCATGAGGACCTGTGCGTTCGTCTCGTTTCGCCTCGGACTCTCCGATGGCGTCAGCATCGTCGCCGCTCGCTGGCACGAGGCACTCACTGAGCTTGGCTTCGAGGTCCGCACCGTCGCCGGTGAAGGACCCGTCGATCATGTCATCCCCGGCTTAGCGATCGAGGCCACTGATCCGCCGACGCACGCCGAACTCGACGCGGCGCTTGGCGACGTCGACCTGGTCGTGGTCGAGAACCTGTGCACCATCCCGATGAACCTGCCGGCAAGCCGCGCCGTCGGCTCGTACCTGCAGGGGCGCCCTGCGATCATGCATCACCACGATCCTCCGTGGCAGCGCGACCGGTACGGGCACATCACCGAACTACCGATGCGTGACCCGGCGTGGCGCCACGTCACGATCAACGAGCTCACTCGTCACCAGATGGAAGCCCGTGGTTTCGAAGCCACCACCATCTACAACCCGTTCCGCACCGACGAGGACTTCGGCGACCGGACCACCGCTCGGGCCGCACTCGGCGTCACCGACGACGATCTCCTCGTCGCCCACCCGGTTCGGGCCATTCCCCGGAAGAACATTCCGCTCGCGCTCCGCCTCGCCGAAGAACTCGGCGGCGTGTACTGGCTTCTCGGCGAAGCCGAAGAGGGTTATGGCACCCACCTCGACTGGCTGCTCTCAACCTCGCAGGTACCTGTGATCCGTCAGCCATCGGGGCGCATCCCTGATATCTACGCCGCCGCCGACGTTGTCGTGTTCCCCTCGCTCTGGGAGGGCTTCGGCAACCCGCCGATCGAAGCATCGATACACCGTCGCCCGGTCATCGTCGGCAACTACCCCGTCGCCGAAGAGCTGTGCTCGCTCGGCTTCACCTGGTTCCGGCCCGACCAGGTCGCGGACGTCCGCCGTCTTGTCGACGAACCCGACGAGGCCATGCTCGACCGCAACCGCGAACTCGCCATCGAGAAATTCTCGGTCGAAGCATCGATGATCCGCATCCAAGCCGTCATCGATGACGCAGGATGGTTCGCATGACCCCACCCGCCGAGGACACGGCTCACGAGGACACGACCGACCCGATCCTCGAACGCCGGGCCCAGTTCTCTCGCGCCGCCGATCTCGGTAAACGACTCGGCTACACCGCGTTTCTCGTCGCCATGATCGCGTTCTTCGTCGGGCTGTTCACCGGCTTCAACGACACGTGGGGTTGGATCGTCATCGCCAGCCTGCTCATCGGCTCACTGTTCCTACTGCCTGCGATCATCGTCGGCTACGCCGTCAAAGCCGCCGACCGACACGACCTCGGCCTCCCCGACGGCCATTGAATAGCCGGGCTCGCTGATGCTCGCCCTAGGCGTTGGCACGCAGCACTGAGAAGCCGTCGATGGCGAGTGCTGTGTAGTGATCCGCAGAGCAGCCCGAGCGAAGCTGCGATTGCGAGCGCTACGCAGGCGCGATGTCGATGGGAGTCTCGGGGAGGTTGCCGGCGACGATGTCGGGCAGGAACTCACGCAGGCGAACCGGCAGCACCGGCTTGTCGCTCGCCAGCAGGTCATCGAGCGTCCACCACTCCGCACCGCTGAAGGCCTGGGCTTCGAGGAACTCGAGATGCTTTGGCCGCCACTCGCCACCATCGCACCAGGCGACGTGAATTTTCTCGTCGCTATCGAAATGAATCCCGCCGAACTCGAACTCGACATGCTGGACCCAGATCACGGGGCCAATCTCGGCATTCTCGATGCCGGTCTCTTCGTACAACTCCCGAGCGACCGCAACGGCGCTGTCCTCGCCCGGATCGATCCCACCACCGGGGATCTCAAGCCACGGCTCCTTCGACGCATCGGCAGGATCACGGCCATTGATCAAGAAGATCCGGTTCTCGCGGTCAAGCACGACGACCCGTGCGGCTGGGCGTTTCAGCGTCCACATGACCGCTGACCCTAGTTCCCCGCCATCGGAGCGCCCCCAGCCCGCGGCACGAGCCGCAGAAGTACGGGGATTTCGACGCAAGTAGCTCGCGTCGCTAGTCGGCCCAAACCAGCGGGTCTACTTGCAGGCAAGTTCACAAGCTAGTTTTTTCGCTAGCTAGTCGCGGCTAGTCGTGCTAGTCTCCTCCAGATCAGCAGACCTAGCTCGCGCCATGCGCACACGCTAGGACTCGCAAGTAGCCCATGTCGCCCAGTTCGCAAGTTGCTCGCAACTTGTGGCACTACATCGGATCTTCACCGTGGAACACGTCACTGACGCAATTGAGCAGGCCGAAGCAGACCTCTCGAATACGCGCGATGAGCTGCGGATGGCCCGAGAACTGGTTGCGACGCTCGAGCACGACGCCAAGCGCATCGAAATCGAGTTGGTTGGCTTGCGGTCCTACGCCCAGCGACGAGGTCTGACCCCCGCGACGCCAGAATCGACGCTCGCATCCATCGGTGGGATCAATGACGGCAGCGTCGTCCCGATCTCGCCTGGAATCGCCATGGCGACGGCCCCGGCGATCACCGACCTCATGACCATGAGCCGCAACGAAGCAGTCTCGACGGTCATGAGCCAGGCTCCCGGCCCTATCGACCGGTCGTCGATCCACGAGCAGTGCGCGCTTGGCGGCCGCGATGACTCACTCGACGACATCAGCCTGTCGCTCTCCGGGCTCAAGCGTGCCGGACGAGTCGAGAAGCTCGGACGTGGTCTGTGGCGCCTCGTCGAGCAGCCATCCGCAACCGGCTGATTCAGCTCCCGGATCCTGGCGGATCGACGCATCCTTCGGTGCCGCCGCCAGTACCGAGGTCCCCTCGGAACACGAGGCCATCGATGTGACCGCTGCCGTCGCTCGCGGTGTCGAACCAGCGCACCAGGCCGCGGAACAGCGCATCGGCTTCTCGCTCGACGCCTTGTTCGGTGGCAAGAAACTCGGCTTCGGCTGCGGTCGTCATGTACATCGCTTCGGTGAGCACCGTGACCAGATCGGGAGTGCGACGCAAGATGCCGTAGAGATCGGTGCCCGACTCGTTCTGACGCCAGCTGACACCAAGCGCATCGGTACCAACCCAGGGAATGTCGAGATCGTCGAACTCGGCTTGCATCTCTTCCCAGAGCAGACCACCGAGCCGTCGGCTCTCGTCATCGCCGTATTGCACGAAGACCTCGGTGCCCGGCTGGTCGACCGGATCTGGGAAACCACCGTTGTGATGGATCGAGATGAAGACCCGAGGTTCGAGCGCTTTAGCGAGGTCGGTGCGGGCCTGGATCGCCATGCGATGGTCGGAGTACCGGGTGAGTAGGACCGAATAGCCGGCATCGAGCAATCGGAGGCGTAGCGCTTCGGCGACCAGCAGGTTGACGTCAGCTTCTCGTAGCCCGTTCGGGCCAACGGCGCCGGTCTCTTCTCCCCCATGGCCGGGATCGATCAACACGTCGACCGGTCCGGTGAGGGCGAGGCCTTCGGAAATCGTTGCGATGTTGTAGCAGGGAGTCACGACGTCCCACGGCGGACCCTCGGATCGCACCGTCAGCATGACGCCCGTTTCGGATCGCACCGCTCGCACGTCGGCCGGTGGCGTTGACTCGGCTGTCGGTTCCGGGGTCGGCGTTGGCTCTGCGGTGGGCGCGGGCACGGTCGGTTCGGGCGTTGGCTCTGCGGTCGGTGCGGGCACCGTCGGTTCCGGCGTTGCCGTCGGTTCCGGTGATGGCGTTGCGGTTGGCGCAGCTGTTGGTTCGGGCTCCGATGTTGCCGTTGGCGCGGGGACAACCGTCGGTGCCGCCGCCCCCTCATCGGCATTGGACGCCGAGCCCGCGCACCCGACTGCGAACAAGGCGATCATCACCACGACGGCGGCAGCTCTACGCACGGGGCGATGGTAGGAGCACCCGCGGCGCCATGGGCATCGTGACCGGTATCACCCCGCCGACCACGGGGCGACGATGTAAGCCCGATAGCGTTACTCCTTGGCCTTTTCGCCACCACACGGGCAACCAAACATCGGAGTTGCGTGACCGTCGACGTCCGCCCAGATCGATTTCTCTATGCATGGCAGCTCGACGCGCTGACCGCCTGGCTTGGCTGCGGCCGTCGCGGCGTCGTCGAAGCAGTCACCGGCTCCGGCAAGACCGACATGGCGCTTGCCGCGATCGCCGACGCCCACCGGCGCGGACTCTTCGTGATGGTCGTCGTGCCAACGCGAGTACTCATCGCCCAGTGGTACGAACGCCTGAACGTCGCCTTCCCCGATCTCACCATCGGCCGCCTCGGCGACAGCCAACGCGACCGCGCCGGCGCCTGCGACATCCTCGTCGCCACCCGCCACTCGGCCGCAAGCCAGCGCCCGGTCCCGCCCGACGGCCAGCAAGGCCTGCTCGTCGCCGACGAGTGCCACGGCTTCGGCGGCGGCGTGCTGCGCAAGTCGCTGATCGGCGCCTACGCCGAACGACTCGGCCTGACGGCCACGCTCGAGCGCAGCGACAACGCGATCGAAAAAGTCATCCTTCCGTACTTCGGGGGCGTGTGCTTCCGGTACGACTTCGCCGCAGCGATCGATGACGGTGTCTGCGCGCAGCCTCGCGTCGCCTTTGTGAGCGTGCCGCTCGAAAGCGCCGAACGCGTCGAATACGTCGCGACCGAACAACAGCTCGTCGACGCTCGCCGCGTGCTCCGCTCGATTCCGAAGATGCCAACGAACTTCGCTGACTTCTTGTCGGCCGTCGCGCACCTGGCCGACCAAGACGCAGGCGACAGCGGGCGGGCTGCCCGCGACTACCTCGACGCGCTCGGCAAGCGCCGCGAGATCGTCGCCAACAGCACGGCCAAGTACAAGGCCCTCACCACGCTCGCGCCCACGATCGCTACCGCCAACGGCGCGCTCGTCTTCACCGAGACGGTCAAGGCAGCCAACCACGCCATCAATCGGCTCGACACCGAACTCAGCATCGAGATCATCACCGGCGACACGCCTCGCGCTGCTCGCGAGGACATTCTCGAGCGACTGCGCACCAGCGACCTCGACGCAGTCGCCGCACCGCGCGTCCTCGACGAGGGCGTCGACGTGCCCAACGCCAACCTCGGTGTCGTCGTCAGCGCAAGCCGCACGCGCCGCCAGATGATCCAGCGCATGGGCCGCATCTTGCGCCGCAAAGAAGCCGGCGTCGGTGCCCGCTTCGTGATCTTGTTCGCCGCGGACACCCTCGAAGACCCGACCGCGACCGAAGATCGCGATGGCTTCCTCGACGAGATCGAAGCCATCAGCGACAAGATCCGTGTCTTCGGCGTACCCGAACTCGACCAAGTCGCCGAGTTCCTCGACTGGACCGGACCCGCCGTCGTGCGCGATCCGATCCGTGTCACCTCGGACCGCATCATGGCCACCGAGAGCGACCGCTGGGACATCGTCCACAGCGACGACGGCGATGCCAATGTCGCCATCGACCTCGAGCGCGACATCGGCACCGAGGCCATGTACGGCCGTCTGCATTATCTGCAGTGGCCAAACAAGACGTGGCTCCACCAGTGGATCGGCGAACGTGTCCCCGACACACCTCCAGAGAAGCCAGAAGATCCGGTCACCTATCTCGAGATCGAACGGCTCCCGCTTCCAGAGCTGGCCAAGCCCAAGCCCAAGAAGAAGCGCCTGTCGACCGGTGAGTCACCGGTTGTAGTGGTTGCGGTTGCCGATGGGTTTGCGGTGAGTTGCACGGGTTGTGGAACCCTCAGCGCACCGGTCAAGTTCAAGTGGCAGGCACTCGACCAGACCGTGGAATGCACCTGTTCCGAGTGGTAAGCCGTTCCGAGAGCTGAGCGGTTCCGAGTGCTGCGCTCGGTGGATCTCTCGCTAGACCAGCGCAGGTAACTCGAAGCTGACTCGGCCCCCGGGCCCTGGATCTGCCCACGCTCGACCCCCCTGGGCTTCGGCGAGCCCTTTGACGACGGCGAGCCCGAGTCCAGCACCGCCGTGCGCTCGGTCACGTGCGTCGTCGGCTCGCACGAACTGGTCAAAGGCGCGGTCGACGAACTGTTCGCTGAAGCCGGGACCTTCGTCGATCACGGCCACGGTGGGCCGAGGATCGTTGAGGATCACGACCTCGACTCGGCCGCTGGGCGGCGAATGACGGATCGCGTTCGACAGCAGGTTGCCGATCATCCGCTCGGTCTCGATGCGAGCGCAACGAGCAGGCACGGGCCCATCGACGACGACGGTTAGCTCGGCCCCGTGCTTGCGGGCGAGTGGCTCGATCGCCATCGCAGCCTCGGATGCGATCTCGGCCAAGTCGATCTCTTCGATAAACGGCTGCAGCTGCTCGGACTCGAGCTTGCCGATCACAAAGATGTTCTCGATGATCGCTTCGATCGAACGAAGATCGTGACCGATCGAAGCCAGGTAGCGCACCGGGTCGGGGGCAAGGCCGTCTTCGAGCGCTTCGAGCGCAGCGCGCATCGCCGTGAGCGGCGTGCGCGCGTCGTGGCTGAGCGATGAGAGCAGGAAGCGCCGTTGTTCCTCGACCCGTTCGCGAGCGACTGTCGTTTCTTCGATCCGTTCGGCCATCGTGTCGAAGGACCGTCCGAGCTCGCCGAGCTCATCGTGGCGGTCGAGCCCGGTTCGAGCCGAAAGGTCGCCGTCACCGACCCGTTCTGCGGTGCGGGTGATGCGGCCGAGGTCCCGGAGGAGCGGAGCGATGAGTACGTTGCCGAGTCCGGCGGCAAGCGCGGTTGCGGCCGCGGCGAGGATGACGACGAACTGGGTGTCGTGCGACGAGATGAACATCGACCAGGCGCCGAAGATCGTGATCGCTCCGACGATCAGCGGCCCCGCGATGCTGAGCGCAAGGATGCGCCGGCTCAGGGACCGTCGGGTGAGGCTGGCGAGCGAGACGCCGAGGACGAACACCAGGCAGGCGATCGCCGCGTACATGGCGATGAGTCGGGTGCGTTCGCTGCCCGACGGAGCCATGACGAGCTCGGTGCCGAGCCACGCGGCGCCAGCTGTCGCCGCGGCGAGCACCGCAAATGCCGCGGCGAGGCGAATGTGCATCAGGCTTCGAATCGGTAGCCGACCCCGTACACCGTGAGCAGGTGACGTGGGGCAGATGGGTCGGCTTCGAGCTTCTGACGTAGCCGGCGCACATGGACGGTCACCGTCGCGGGGTCCTGCCACTGCGACGACGATTCCCAGACGGATTCGAGGAGTTCATCGCGAGACACGACTTGGCCGGGCTTGGTTGCCAGGAATGCGAGCAGGTCGAACTCGAGGCGGGTGAGTTCGACGGACTCGCCGGCGCGTTGGACAAGGCGGCGGCCCGTGTCCATCGTGATGTCGCCGAACTCGATGCTGGCAGGTCCGGCTTCGGGGGTTGAGCGTCGCAGGACGGAGCGGACGCGAGCGGCGACTTCGCGCGGCGAGAACGGCTTGACCACATAGTCGTCGGCGCCGAGTTCGAGGCCGGCGACTCGGTCTTGTTCATCGCCGAGTGCGGTGAGGAGGATGACGGGCACGTCGCCGGTGGTGCGGGCGTGGCGGAGCACTTCGAGGCCGTGGCGTTTGGGCAGCATGAGGTCGAGGAGCACGAGGTCGGGGTCGGTCTCATCGAGCTTGGCGACGGCCTCGTCGCCGTCGGCGGCTTCGACGACGGTGAAGCCGTCGTGTTCGAGGTAGCGCGTCAGCACCTCGCGGACCATGGGTTCATCGTCGACGACGAGGACGGTCTGGGCGGCGGAGGACATCACCAAACGCTAAACCCCGTCAGCCCCGCATGGCTTCCCACCCGGCCCAAGTTTCCCACTGCTTAACAACCAAGCCCCTACACCGCCGGGTGCATCGGCAGTAACCACCAGTCCGCAGAGCAGCCCGAGGCGAAGCCGAAGCTGCGATTGCGAAGAAGGCAGCCGAAGCTGCGATTGCGAGGCAGCTCAGTAATCGATGCCGCGCTTGGCGAGGATGCCGGTGTCGTAGGCGTGTTTGACCTTGACCATTTCTGTCACGGTGTCGGCGACGTCGATCAGGGCGTCGGGGGCGTCTCGGCCGGTGGCGACGATGTTGACGTGGTCGGGCCGGTTGCGGATGGTGTCGATCACGGCGTCGCTGTCGACCCAGCCCCAGTTCATCAGGTACGTGATCTCGTCGAGGATGACGAGTTTGTGGTCCCCGGCGTCGATGATCTCGGCGGCTTCGGCCCATCCGGCGGCGGCGATCGCCTTGTCGTGGTCGAGATTGTCCGAGTCCCAGGTGAAGCCTTCGCCGACCGAGTGCCAGTCGACGCCGAGCTGACGGCCGAGCTTTTCCTCGCCGACTTTCCAGTCGCCGGACTTCACGAACTGCACGACACAGACATTCCATTCCATGGCCAGGCCACGGACCATGACGCCGAACGCGGCCGACGACTTTCCCTTGCCATCACCGGTGTTGACGACCACGAGCGAGTTGGCTCGGCCGCCGCCGTCGGGGATCGGATTCTCGCTCGGCGGCGTCTCGGCGGAGTCGGTTATCTCGGCGTCGCTCACGACGTGTGTCCTCTCGGGTCCGGTCGAACCTTGCTCGTACGAGGCTGCCGGGTGACGACACAGTGTCCAACCCCCGATGAGGGAAACACGAGTCGAGCGGCTTCGAATTTTGTGCCTGGGTCGGACCGATGACCTAGTGTTCGGGGATCACGTGCTGCGCTTTGCCAAGCGTTGCGCTGAGGGGATTCACAACACAGTTTTGGGGGATGTGCAATGGCAATGCTCGACGTCTCCGACGTCACGGTCCGCTTCGGCGGAATTGTGGCGTTGGACGGCTTGTCGTTCGGGATCGAGGAGGGCCAGATTTGTGGCTTGATCGGTCCGAACGGGGCCGGTAAGACGACGTTGTTTAACGTCGTCAGCCGGATCTATGACCCGACCGAAGGTTCGGTGAAATTCGGCGGTGAGAACCTCACCGCGTTGGCCGCACACGAGATCAGTCAGAAGGGCGTGTATCGCACGTTCCAGAACCTGGCCCTATGGCCAGGCATGACCGTCTTGGAGAACGTGATGGTGGGGGCCCATGCCAACACCAACAGCGGCTTCGTCCGCTCCATGTTCCGTGTCGGCAACAAGGCCGAAGAGGACATGTTGCGCGAACGTGCCTACGCAGCGCTCTATGAGTTGGACCTGCATCAGCATGCGTTCCATCCCGCTGCAGGCCTTCCGTTCGGCACGCTCAAGCGCATCGAGCTTGCTCGTGCGCTCATCGGCGACCCCAAGCTCCTCATGCTCGATGAGCCAGCCAGTGGTCTGACCCACAGCGAGGTCGACGAGCTCGCTGCGGTGATCAAGGCCCTGCGCGACAAGTACAACCTCACCGTGCTGCTGGTGGAGCACCACATGCGCATGGTGATGGCGATCTCGGAAAAGATCGTCGTGCTGAACTTTGGCAAGAAAATCGCTGACGGCGACCCCGACGTGGTCCGGAATGACCCCAACGTGATCGCTGCGTACCTCGGAGGTGAAGCCGCATGAGCGAACTGATGCTCTCCGTCAAGAACTTGGTCGCCAGTTATGGCCAGGTCGACGTTCTTCGAGGCCTCGACATCGAGGTCATCAAGGGCGAGGTATGCGTGATCCTGGGCGCCAACGGCTCCGGCAAGACGACGACGCTGCGCTCGATCTGCAACATGCCGATCGTGAACTCGAGTGGCCAGATCACGCTCGACGGTCAAGACGTTTCTTCGTCGGACACGGGCCTCATCGTGCAAAAGGGTGTGGCCCACGTGCCGCAAGGACGTGGCACCTTCCCCGAGCTGTCCACGATCGACAACCTGCACCTCGGCGCCTATGTCCGGAAGGACAACGAAGTCGAAGATGACATCGACCGCTGGTTCCAGATGTTCCCCGTGCTCAAGGAGCGCAAGGATCAGGCTGCGGGTTCTCTGAGTGGTGGCGAGCAGCAGATGCTCGCCGTTTCACGGGCACTGATGTCTCGCCCCAAGCTCTTGTTGCTCGATGAGCCGTCGCTGGGCCTCGCCCCGCTCATCATCGAGGACCTCTTCAATACGTTCGAAGAGATCAACAAGAACGAAGGCACGACGATGTTGATCGTTGAGCAGAACGCCAACCTGGCGCTCGGCATCGCCGACAACGCCTACGTGCTCGAAACCGGCTCGATCGCCCTGTCCGGCCCGGCGGCCGAACTCAAGAGCGATCCCGCTGTGCAGGAGGCGTACCTCGGTGCATGACCTCACGCCCTTCTCGACCCCTACGTATCACCTTTTCCAGACCGCGAAAGGAGCGTGCTGAACCATGCAGTTGTTCTTCCAACGCCTGATCGATGGCATCCAGAACGGCGCCATCTATTCGGTGGTCGCCATTCCAATGGTGCTGATCTTCAAGGCAACGACCCTGATCAACTTCGCCCAAGGCGAGTTGGCCATGATCGGCGCCTTCTTCGGCTTCATCTTCGCCGTGCAGGCGTTCAGCCTGCCGCTGTGGCTGGCAGCGATCATCGCGATGCTCCTGGCCGCTGCGCTCGGCATGACGATCGAGCGGACGCTGCTGCGCCCGTTCGATCCGACTGACCACCTTCCTGTCGTGCTGATCACGCTCGGCATCTTCTACATCGTCAACGCCGTCGCCGGCGACGTGTGGAACTACCAGGCTCGGGTCATGCCGAGCTTCTTCCCGAACGAGTTCAACGACGTGTGGGTCATCGGCGGCGTCCGCCTGTTCCACGATTCGGTGGGCATCATCGTCAGCCTGGCGTTGATGCTCGGCGTGCTCTACCTCATCCTCAACAAGACGAAGATGGGTCTCGCATTCCGTGCGGTGTCCTCGAACACCGAGTCAAGCCGCCTCGTCGGTATCCGTGTGGGTCGCATCCTCAGCTTCGGCTGGGCGCTGGCCTGCGCCTTCGGTGCACTCGGAGCGATCCTGGTCGCACCTCGCATCACCTTGCAGCCGAACATGATGGCGCCGATCCTGATCTACGCCCTCGCTGCTGCCGCCTTCGGTGGTCTCGACAGCGTGTTCGGCGCAGCGCTCGGCGGTTTCGCCGTCGGCATCTTGAACAGCGTGGTGCTGTTCTACATCGCCGACCTTGACTTCGGTCCAACGAACTGGCTGTTCGGCAACCACCTCGACACGATCACGGCCGCGCCGCTGATCGGTCCGATTGTGTTGCTGATCGGTGTCCTCTGGTTCAA
>CALDGN010000184.1 GCA_937942965.1 uncultured Acidimicrobiales bacterium
GGTACAAGCCGCGGTAGTCGCCCGAGCCGACCGTCGCTGTCACATTGTCCTCGATGAAGAGTTCAACGAACTGGTACTCGGGAGCGGCGACGCCGATTCGATGACCGAGTTCGTACATGAACGCGTTGTTGATCATGGCTCGGTCGTAACGGCCCGGCGCGTAGAGCACCCAGTCGCTATCGGATCCCATTCCGAAGAGGTCGACATCGACTTCGTTACCGAGCTGGTCGCCCCAGGTTTCGAACTTGTACTGCTTCTTGTCGAAGCCCGACGACGAGGCACCCCGAATCCGAAGCCCAGCAAAGCCGTCATAGCTCGCCGGGTCGAAGACGCCGCTGCGCCCGTCTTCGTCGGGTTCGATGATCGTGACGATGGCGTCCTGGGTGTCTTCACCGACAACACCAGTCGAATGCACCAGCACGATCGGCAGATCCGATGAGAAATCGGCGATCGAGCTCGATACTGCCGTGTAGCCCTCGCTGACTTCGGCACCGACCAGGCCATTGCCCGTCACCGCAGCACGAACAACCGAAGAGCGTTCGATGGTGAAGGGAACGCTGTACTCATCGCTGTCGATCGCGACATCGCTTCCGTCGACGGTGTAGCGAATCGTCTCGCCCTGAGCCAGCACGGCAGACAGTTCGATCGTGATCTCATCCACGAACGTCTGCCCGGGCGTCTCGATCGTGACCATCGACGGCAAGAGCGCGCTGTTGGGATCACCTGGCGTTGGCGTCACAAGGAAGCCGAGCGTGCCGTCGGGACCGCGGCCCCATGCCTGATCATCACCGAGCGCGGGGAACGTCATCGTGTCGACCAGCTGGCCTGCGGTGTTCGCCAGCCGGAGTTCTTCGCCCGAGCTTTTGAATGAGAAATTTGCGTGGAGCTCTGGCGTGCCGAGATCTCGACCCGACGCCCACACGAGCAGCCGCTCGTTCGCGTCCAACGTCGTCGTCGGGAGCGTCCAGACGTTGCCGTCACCATCAGAGATCGACCACCCGGCGAGGTCGACCGCGCCGCCGAGATTCTCGAGCTCGAACCAGTCCGAGGTTTCCGAGAAGCTGTCCACACTCGTGGTGTTCGCAGCAACGACCTCGCTGATGACGACCTGGCTGGATTGCGCACTCGCGATGCGCGGCACGGCCAGCGCCGCAGTGGCGATAATCGCCATCGTCAGCACCATCGCCAAGAGACGGTTCAGTTGTGGCGCGCGATGCAACCTGGTGCTTCCGATCAAGATGGTCTCAAGGTAAGGAAACGGCCCGGAATCGGAAATGTGAAGAAGTACCCACCGGTCTCGAGCTGGGGTTCGGCCAATCCGGGTCGTACGGCCTATCGTCCGATGCCGTGAGCGACCCTGCACATCCGATCGAATGGCTTACTTCCGCGGACGGTACGCCGATCGCCTTGCACGACTTCGGAGGCGATGGACCACCGCTGATGGTCACCCACGCCACCGGATTTCACGCCTGCACCTATCTGCCGCTGATTCAAGAATGGGCCAAACGGTTCCGGGTCTGGGCCGTCGACCTTCGAGGGCACGGCGCATCCCAGATCGACCCCGAGGCGACCTTTGTGTGGGACGACTTCGCCAACGACCTGCTGGCCGCCATCGATCACATCGGCGAACCCGTCTACGCGTTTGCGCACTCGATGGGTGGGGCCACCACGCTTATGGCCGAAGCAGCCCGTCCGGGCGTCATCCGCAAAGCCTGGGTCTACGAGCCAATCATCTTCCCGGCCGAGATCGGGCCACGGAACAGCTTCATGGCCGAGAACGCAGCGCGCCGCCGACCGAACTTCCCGACACGCGCCGACGCGCTCGAGCGCTATGCGAGCCGGCCTCCGTTGAACTTGCTGCGAGCCGACGCGCTCGCTGCATACGTGCGCTGGGGCTTCGTCGACGATGACGATGGCACCGTGCGGCTCGCCTGTCGGCCCGTACACGAGGCCTTGACGTTCACCGGCGCCACGATCCCGGCCAGCCGCATTGCTTCGGTCGACGTGCCCGTCATCGTTGCCAAGGGATTCACGCCGGGTGATCAGCCCTCTGCCGCCGACTTCGCGACAGGAGCTGCCGCAGCTCTTTCGAACGGCACCCTCGTCGAGTACGCAGACCTCGGCCACTTCGGGCCACTCGAGGCGCCCAGCCGCATCGCCGCCGACGTCACCGCCTGGATGATGGACTAGAAGACGTCGAAGCTGGTCGCCTTGATGGCGACCCACACCGCTTTGCCGGGAGCGATGTCGAGTTCGGTGACCGCACCCGGCGTGACGTCTGCGACGAGCGGCAGCGGCGAGTCGACATGCACCCGAACCAGATCGCCGAGCCGATGGACTGCAGCGACCCGGGCTTCCCAGGCGTTGCGCGGGCTACCGCCAGGCTGACCTGCGTGCAGTGCGACCGATTCGGGCCGGGCCGTCAGCCGAACCTCGCCTGTGAGTGCACGGTCAACGATCGTCAGCTCGACGCCGGTCGATCCGACGGTGACTCGTCCGCCCTGCGCGACTCCCTCGAACAGGTTGACGCCGACCAGGTCGGCGACGTAGCGCGATTCGGGCTGGGCTTGAACCTCAGATGGCGTGCCGACCTGGGTGACCTGACCTGCCTCGAGCACCACGACTCGATCAGCCAGAATCCGAGCCTCGGTCGGATCGTGGGTGATCAAGAGCCACGGCGCATCGCTGTCGGCTCGGCGTTCAAGAATCAGCTTCCGCAAACCGGCTCGAGCGCCGACGTCAAGTCCGGCGAACGGCTCGTCGAGAATCACGAGGTCGGGGTCGCCAGCAAGCGCTCGAGCGATCGCAACCCGACGGGCTTCGCCACCCGAGAGCCCATCGACCGAGCGAGAGCCAAAGCCACCAAGGCCGACGCGCTCCAACAGTGCATCGACGGCCGAACCGCGCTGCGACCGCTCCAAGGCGAACCCGACGTTGTCCCGGACATCGAGATGCGGAAACAGCAGCGCGTCTTGAAACGCGGTGCCGATCGAGCGTTCGTGGGGAAGGACAAAGGTCTTCGCAGCCGGGTCGTCCAGCACGCGCCCGCCGAGCTCGATGCGACCTGCGGTGAGCGGGTCGAGTCCGGTCAGTGAACGGACGGTCGTCGACTTGCCAGCGCCGTTTGGACCCAGCACCGCAACGGTCTCGCCCGGCTCGGCAGCGAACGCAGCTTGGAGTCGAAACTGCTCAACGGTGACGTCGAGGTCGGCGCGCAGGCCCTCGTTCGGGTGTGCGCTCATCGCTGCCACCACCGATCTCGCAGCGCCACGAGGACAACGAGCGACACGACCACCAGGATCAAGCTGATGGCCACGGCGCTATCGCGATCGCGCTGCAGCTCGACGAACACCGCGAGCGGCAGCGTCTGCGTTCGTTCGGGCAGGTTGCCCGCAAAGGTAATCGTCGCGCCGAACTCGCCGAGGGCTCGGGCCCACGCGAGCACGATGCCAGCCAGCAAGGACGGGCGGATCATCGGCAACGTCACCCGACGAAACACGTCGAGGGGACGGGCGCCATAGGTCGACGCCGCTTCCTCGAACCGAGGGTCCAGGTTCCGGAACGCTCCCTCGACGGTCACGATCAGGAACGGCATTGCGACGAACACGTTCGCCAAGATCACACCCCAGATCGAGAACGGAAGCACGAACGACGTCGCATCGGCCAACGGCCCACCGAACGTGCCATTGCGACCGAACGCGAACAGCAGCGCAGCGCCGCCGACGACAGGAGGCAGCACCATCGGCAGCGTCACGATCGCCCGCACGAAGCTGCGCCCCGGGAAATCAGTGCGAGCCAGGATCCATGCAAGCGGCACGCCGAGCAGCGCCGAGATCACTGCCGCAGCTACCGACGACAGCAGCGACAACCAGAGTGCGTCAACGACGACGGCGGAGGTTGCGATCGAACCAAGCCGCGACCACGGCACACGAAACAGCAGGCCCAGGAAGGGCAGGGCAAAGACGAGCACGCCGACGACACCGAGGGCAAGGAGTGGCCCTGGGACTCGTGTTGGGCGTCGTGGCTTCACGGAGCGACGAATCCCCATCGCTCAAGAATCGCTTGTCCCGCGTCTCCAAGGACGAAATCGACGAAGGCTTGGGCATCGTCGTCTGCTGGCTCGACGACGGCGATTGGATACGACGTCACGATCGGCGGCTCGGCCCGCTCGACAATCGTCAGCGCGCCGTTCGTGGCCACAACATCGCTGCGATAGACCATGCCGGCATCGAGCTCTTCGTCGAGCAGACGCGAGACAACGAACCGAACGTCGGGGTCGAACGTGTCGACCGATGCCGTCACGCCCGCTTGTGCGAAGTAGTCCTGGGCAAGATCACCGCAGGGCACCGATGCGGCGCAGACACCAACAAACAGACCGGGGTCGGCCAGGTCCTGGATCGAGTTCACGTTGCGTGCGTTGCCCGCAGGCACGGCCAGGACCAGTTCATTCACCGCCATGGTTGCACGCGGGCCGAATCCGGCCCGTCCTGCGGCGGCGGCTTCCATCACCACCGAGTTCGCCGACGCAAACACATCGACCGAAGCGCCATCAAGGATCTGTTCCCGCAGGATCGACGAGCCGGCGAAGTTGAGCCGGACCTCGACGCCTGATTCCTCAGTGAAGGCCGTTGCGACCTCGCCAAATGCGTCGACGAGCGACGCAGCCGCGAACACATCAACCGGCTCATCCGACGAGCCGCACGACGACGCGACCCAGACGGCACCGAGCAGTGCCAACGCAGCGACAACTCGATGCAGTTTCCCTGCGATGGCCCCTCCCACGCCGTCAGCGTGGCGCGAGCCGGATTCGATCACAACCAGGGGGATATCGTGAACAGATGAGCCTGCCTTCTCCCCTCTTCGGTGGACGCCTCTCTGGCGATCTCGACTTCACCGAGTTCGTGCGCCTCTGTGCCGATCCCGCAGGCGATGTTGAGACGCCACATGCGACCACCACCGCGAGCGGCATACCGGTGTACGACGGCGACACGTTCCGCAACGCGACCGACGACGCCTCGGCCGAGGCGCTTCGAGCCGAGCTTGCCAACGTGTTCGGTCACGGCGCTGGTGTCATCGTGATCCGCAACGGCTGGAGCGACCGTGGCGCGCTCGACGCGATGACCGACGCGCTGCTCGCCGTCATCGAACGCGAGCGGGCTGACGGCGATGGCTTCGACCACTTCGCGAGCTCAGGTGCGAACAGTCGCGCCTGGGATGTCCTCGGCAAGGTCGCCAAGCTCGACCCGACTGCGCATGTCAACTACTACGGCAACCGGGTACTCGACCTCGTCTCCGAGGCATGGCTCGGACCTTGGTACCAAGTCACGGCGCAGGTCAACATCGTCCACCCGGGCGGAGCAGCCCAGTCACCCCATCGCGACTACCACCTGGGATTCCTCTCCGACGCTGACGCCGCTCGGTTCCCGGGCCACGTGCACCACCTGTCCCAGGCCCTGACATTGCAAGGAGCGGTGGCGCATTCGCCGATGCCGATCGATGCCGGCCCGACCATGTTGCTTCCCGGAAGCCAGCGATTCGCCGCCGGCTATCTGGCCTGGCGCGACGACCGGTTCAAGGCGCACTTCGCCGAGCATGCGGTGCAGGTCGAGCTCGAACCCGGCGACGCTGTGTTCTTCAACCCGGCGCTCCACCACGCTGCGGGCGAGAACCGCACCGACGACCACAATCGCATCGGCAACCTATTGCAGGTCTCGTCGGCCTTCGGCGTGCCCATGGAAGCAATCGACTGGGACGGCGTCGCATCATCGACCTATCCAGTGTTGCTCGGGTTGGCCGAAGCTGGCGAACTCCACGAAGCCCACATCGCAACCTGTGCGAGTGGCTATGCGTTTCCAAGCAATCTCGACACCGACGCCTCGGACAGCGGCCTGGCGCCAGCGAGCATGCAAGACCTGTTGCGCACTGCGCTCAATGAACGCTTGACCGCCGAACGGTTCAACGAGCTCCTGAGCGCAAAACGCTCGGCCCGCCAAGCCTTCACCTAACCCGCAGCGCTCGGCTACGAGCGTGGAACGGTGGCTTCGAGCTTTTCCATGAGCTCGGTGAGCTGAATTGGCTTCGACAAGTAGTCGTCCATGCCAGCAGCGATACAGAGCTCGCGATCGCCGTCGAGCGCGTTCGCCGTCAACGCAACGATCGTCGGCTGGCGCGCATCGTCGATCGACGAACGAATCGCCCGCGTCGCTTCGAGGCCATCCATCTCGGGCATCTGCACATCCATCAGCACGAGGTCGTAGTCGACCGTGCCGACCGAGTCGACGGCCAGCCGGCCGTTCTCGACCATGTCTGGCTCGTAGCCGAGTCGGTTGAGTAGCGCGAGGGCGACCTTTTGGTTCACCACATTGTCTTCGGCGACAAGAATCCGGAGCGGATGGCGGGCGCCAAGCGTTGCGTCGATTGACTCGACCGTTTCGCGGACAGCGGGCCGTTCGATGTGGCGAAGCACGTCGGCCAAGACTTCGCGGAGCGTGTCTGGATTGGCCGGTTTCGCGAGCTGCGCAGCGAAGACGTGGTCGGTTCCTTCGCGACGACCGAGCGACGTGAGGAGCACGATCGGGAACCGCGTGTCGGCACGCTCGCGCACGATGGTGGCGAGTTCGAGTCCGTCCATCTCGGGCATCTGCATGTCGAAGATGCCCAAGTCAAAGGTCTGGTCCGCGGTGAGCTCAAGAGCGTCGGGGCCTGACGATGCGACTGCGACGTCCATCTCCCACCCGCCGAGCTGGCGTTCGAGAATGCGACGGTTGGTTGCGTTGTCATCGACGATCAGCACGCGGCGACCCCGCAAAGTCTCGACGTGCGACGGTGCCGGATCGCTGCTCTCGTCGGTGGCACGGAGTTGAAGGACCGCGGTGAACGTCGATCCAGAGCCGTACTCGGACTCGACGTTGATGGTGCCGCCCATGAGCTCGGCGAGTTGGCGGGTGATCGTGAGACCCAAGCCCGTTCCACCAAAGCGACGCGTCGTTGACGTGTCGGCCTGGGTGAATGACTCGAAGAGGGCTTCGAGTCGGTCGCGTTTGATGCCGATGCCGGTGTCTTGCACGGCGATCGCAACGCGGTAGCGGCCCTCGGCGACGCGGTCCGAGGTCACCCGCACGACGATCTCGCCCTGTTCGGTGAACTTGGCGGCATTGCTCAACAGATTGTTCAAGATCTGCCGGATCCGGACGACATCGCCGATCAGCGTCGTCGGTACATCGGCATGCACGTCGTAGGCAAGCTCGATGCCGCGGTTGCCAAGTGCGACCGCAGTGAGCTCGACCGCATCGGCAATCACCGAACGGATCTCGAATGGATAGCTCTCGATCTCGAGCTTGCCGGCTTCGATCTTGGAGAAGTCGAGGATGTCGTTGATGACCGCAAGCAGGGTTTCGCTGCTGGAACGAATCGTGGTCAGGTAATCGCGTTGCTCCGGGTCGAGCCGGGTATCGGCGAGCAAGCTCGACATGCCGATCACGCCGTTCAGCGGCGTGCGAAGTTCGTGGCTCATGTTGGCCAGGAACTCGGATTTCGCCCGACTGGCATCGAGCGCGTCTTCGGCTTCTCGACGAGCGAGATAGGCGTCGCGCAGCCGGTCCTCGGTGATCTGTTCAGCCGTGGCACGCGCCGCGCGCTCGCGATGCACCCGCTTCTCGAGCCGAGCAACGCGCTTGAGAAGCTCGTCGACCGACGGCGAGTCCTCGGGTGTCACGTCACCGTGCCCCGTTGGATTCGTACCGTCGCTCACGTCATCACCAGAATTCAGGCCGCGTTCGCTGCACCCAGCGAGACGACATCGATAAAGACTTCGCCGTCAGAGGTGGCCGGGTGGCGCGTGACTTGCAGTTCTTCGCCGAAACGATCGCCGACGCCATAGACCAGGCCCTCGGCCAGCGCATCGAGGTTGCGGGGTGAGCGGTAGCCCATGCGGAGACCGCCGCCCGGCAGATCCGAGTAGCTGAACTGAGGAGGTTGTGCGTCTTCGTAGAGCTTCATGACCTCGACGTGAATCACGTCGTGAATCATGCCAAGCATTTCGTACGCGCTCGTGCATTCGCCCACGAGGGTCGGCACCCGGTTCGCGAGATGGTTGAGAGCCTTGCGGCCGACGGCAACCATGACTTCGTCGGCAGTCAGGCCCGTCGCTTTGGTGGCCGCAACCACGATGGCGACGAGATCTGCGTCTTCGTAGGTACCGACAGAGCTGTACACACCATCGACGCCCGCGGCGTCGAGTAGGTCGTCCCAAGTGTCCTCGTCAAAGAGCTCGATGACGGCTTCTTGGGTGGCATTGAAGATGACGCCCTTCATTGGGCACCTCCGAGTGGAGCGGGGACAGTTCTCTCACTGCATCGGTCCGCGGCCCGCGAATGTGAGTCATCCGACTCGGTCACGAGGCGGGTCAGATCCGACGCCCGATGCGAGAACCGCACGCCAACGTCAGCCTTGACTCTTCCTAAATGCGACCATGCGAAGAACTTCACTCGGGTTCAACCGGCCGATCGGCCCAGTGGCGTAGACGGCGGTATCGATGGTGCCGTCTGGCTTCAGCAAGAAGCCGGTTGCATGCAGGAATGTGCGGTCTCCGGTCTGCACGAACGAGCCGAGGGCCTCGGCCGTTGCGACAGCATCGACCTCGGCGAGCATCGGAAAGCCGACGTGCAGACCCTGCTTGAGGGTCGCCGTCTTCTCGATGCTGTCGACCGACGCGAAGACGACCTTGATGCCAGCGTCGATGAACGGACGGGCGTGGGTGGCGAAGTCAACCAACTGTTGACGACAGTACGGTCACCAGTCGCCGCGATAGAACTGGACGACGGCCCAGTTGCCCGCGACCGACGCGCCCATGTCGACGTCGTTGCCGTCGAGGTCCTTGCCGACAATGCTGGGAAACGCAGCTCCAGCTTCGAGCGGATTCGTCATCAGAACTCCCTTTGCAGATCTGGCTCGATGTACATCGGTCGTGCATGCGGAGCGACCTTGCGCACGTTCGCCTCGACATCGTTGACACGATCAGCAAGCGCCGCCGTGTCCAGGTCAGCGTCGAATTCGAGCTTGGCACCGACCAACAGTTCCTCAGGGCCGAGGTACTGGGTGCGGAGGTGGATGATGCTCTTGACGCCAGGGGTGCGTTCGATCGCGCCTCGGATGGCCTTCATCTTCTCGGGTTGTGCGCCCTCACCGAGCAGCATGCTGCGCATCTCGACGATCAGAACCATCGCAATGAGGAACAACAGGATGCCGATGCTCAGCGTGCCGATGCCGTCCCAGACAGGAGCGTTGAACGTGTCGGCAATGAATACCGAGACGATGGCGATAACGAGACCGAGCATGGCGCCGATGTCTTCGAGCAGCACGACGGCCAGCTCAGGTACCCGCGTGTTGCGGACGAACTGCCACCAGGACTCGTCGTTTCGCTTCACGCGCCTGGACTCGACCACCGCAGTGCGCAGCGCGAAGCCCTCGGCGAAGATACCGAATCCGAGGATGCAGTAGGCGACGATTGCGTTGTCGATCTCGTGCGGGTGTCGGATCTTCTCAATGCCCTCGTAGAGCGCGAAGCCCGAACCGACGAGAAACAGTACGAGGGCCACGACGAAGGCCCAGAAGAACCGTTCGCGTCCATAGCCGAACTGGTGCTCGTCGTCGGCCTCTTTCTTGGCGGCCTTGCCGCCCCAGAGCAAGAGGCCCTGGTTGCCCGAGTCGGCGACCGAGTGAATGGCCTCGGCCAACATCGATGAGGAACCGGTGACGAAGAACCCCACGAACTTGGCCACGGCGATCGCCGAATTGCCAACGAGTGCGGCGAGGACGACTTTGGTGCTTCCACCGGCTGCCATCAAAGGCCCCTTAGGTGTGCGAACAGAACCTAGGGAGTCTACGGCCAGTTGTCACCCGTTAGCGGTACGACGCTCGCAGGGGTGCTGCTACTCGATGGGCGTGGCGACCGCAACCGTGTTCGATTCATACGACCGAAGCTGCGGGTTGAATGCGCCGCCGCACGTGATGAGCGCAAGCTGCGGCGATCCGTCACGTGCGAAGAGCTCGGGCGGCAGTTCTTCTTTGAAGTAGTCGGTCACCGAATCGATGCGATAGCGCTGTGATGTGCCGTCGCTATAGCCAACGGCCACGACTGCCCCGACCGCGACGTCGGCGAGGTGGCGGAACACCCCGTCGACGCCGTCAAAGGCAATGTGCGCTGCAAGCACCGCAGATCCTTCTTCGCCCGGAGTCGGCCCGAACCGATACCACCCAACCTGGTCGGCGGGAGGAACTTCGAACGTTTGGTCAGGGTTGACGCCGACCGGAATGATCGTTGCGTCGACAACATCGATGTCCTCAATGACCATGGACACCGGTTGGCGGCCGCCGGGTTCTGGAGTGAGCGCCTCGAAGCCGATCGGAGCCGGGGGGAGCTCCGTGTCGGAGAACTCGTCGCCGAGTTCGTTCGTCGAGGTGGCTTCGTCCATGCCCGGATCGGCCGCCACGGTTGTGTAGCCATTCGCAGCGTCGGTGTCGGTTGCGTCGTGAGACGGATCCGGTTCCGAGTCGGGCACTGCGGTTGGCGTCGTGTTGGTGGTGGACCCGGAAGACTCGTCGCCGGTGTCGGCGGCGTTGCCTTCGATGTCGAGGTCTTCGACCGCAGCCTCAGCTGCGTCCTCCAGTGCGGCGGCAGCAGTTGCGACCGCCGCGTCGGGTTCACCAATGGAGGTCGAAGCGCTGGCGCACCCTGCAGCGATCATGGCCAAGGCCATGATCAGCCACAGGGTGCGCCCGGCCAGTGATGCCGGGGTAGATGGTTTCACTGGTCGATGCTCCGTGAATGTCTAGGAGGTCCGAATCAGCCGCGAGCGCGGGTGACAGCGGGGACTGCAACAGCGGCGGCGATTGCGATACCGACGATGCCAGCGATCGCAGCGACGCTCACACCCTGTGCAGCATCAACTGGGCTGTTACCCGTGTTGACTGCAGCTGGTGGGGTTGCGAGGCCTTCGATGCTCTCGGTGAGCACGGTCAGCGAGCCCTCTTCGAGTGAACCAACGGCGTAAACGATGAGGTTGGCGCCTTCGGTGATTGGAAGATCAGCTGGGCCAATGACGACGGGCTCGGTTGCGCCGGTGGGCACGACCTCAGCCGAGATGGTGCCTGCAGGCAGGTCAGCGTCGCCGCCCGCGCCGTTGGGCACGTTCTCGAATGCGACTGCGCCATTGGCGAGGATGTCAACGGCAGGTGCAGCAGCGGTGTGGCGCACGGTGATGCGGCCTTCGCCAGCAGCAGTCGAGGACTCGTTGTTTTCGAACACGCCGATCGTTGGGGTGCCGTCAGCGTCGAGGTGAGCGATGAGGGTGAAGTTGCCGTCCGCAGGCAGCGCCACGTCGCCAGCGTCGATAGCGACGGTGTCGGTGCCAGCAACCTTGACCTTGACGCCTTCAAGCGTTGCACCAGCGAAGGCGCTGAGATCTTGGGTGTCGCCGAAGGAGAAGCCTTCGAACACGTTGGCGCCGTTGGCTTCGACATCTACGTCGACGCCGGGAATGCCGTGGATCAGGTGAATCCGAATGTGGCCGTCAGCCTGAGCTGGAGCCGCAAACATGACTGCCGAGATGGCAAGTGCCGCAAGAGCGGCGATCAACCTACGCATGGTTGGTCCTTTCATATGAGGCGCCGATCCCGTTGATCGATGCCCCGGTATTTGGTTGGGATACCGCCTACTTCGACCGGGGGCGCGGGTTCAGATGCACTTTCCGAAAAGTTTTAGTACTAAAAAGAAAAATCCCATTTGGATGCATCCAAATGACCGTTTCCATCGAAAATCCTCTGCAATGGCACTCGCTCCGATCACCCTCGGACTACCAAGGACTTTGGTGACTTCTCCTCCCCACGACGGCGCCGACGACGCGTCCGTGATCGATATCGATCAGGTGGACGCTGCGTTCCGGTCCGGTTCCGAACATGGCCTCGCTGCGGCATACGACGCGCACGGCGCACTCGTTCACACGCTGTGCGCCCGAGCCCACCCCACCCAAGCCGCCGACCTGACCCAAGAAGTCTTCTTGTCGGCCTGGCGTGCCCGAGACCGCTTCGACCCGGGCCGAGGCCCACTCGCCGCCTGGCTCGTCGGGATCGCCAAGAACAAGATCGTCGATGCGTATCGCAAAGACGGCCGCCAAGTTCCGGCAGCTCGCGACGAAGACGGAAGCCGGGTCAGCCGACTCGCCGACAGTCGCCAGCCGCTCGACCATTTGGCCGACCGCCTGCTCGTTACCGAAGCGCTTGCGACGCTTCCCGAGCGCCCTCGTGAAATCGTCCGGCTCGCCTTCTTCGACGATCTCACCCACGAACAAATCGCAGAGCAAACATCGGTTCCGCTCGGAACTGTAAAAAGTGACATCCGTCGGGGGCTGGCGCGATTGCGCCGATACTTGGAGGCCGCAGCATGAACGGCATTACCCGCGACGAACCCATGTTCAACGAAGACCAGATCCGAGAACTCACCCGCTCGGTCGAACCTCACGACTTCGACCGCATCGCTCCCCCAGCGATGGTGTGGAACAACATCATCGCCGAGGTCGAGGTCGAGACGGCGACGTCCGAAGCCGACGCTCGACGCACCGCGACCGGTGGCCGAGCCCGCCGCACCCAGCACTGGTTCCAGAAGTCCTCATCCAGCATGCTCGCGATTGCGGCTGCGACCCTCTTGATGGTGGGGGTCGTGGCCGCGGTCGTCGCCCGCAATGACGAACCGCCCGTCGAGTTCGCAACTGCACTCATGACCGACACCGATCTGCCGGTCCCGACGAGCGAAACCGCCCAGGCACGAGTCGTATGTGACGACAACACATGCTCGGTCGAGGTTGACCTCACCGGCTTGCCCGACGCGGGCGCCGACGCAGATCTCGAACTCTGGGTCATCAACAGTGACGTGTCCGATATGCACACGCTTGGCTTCGTGACCGGCGAGACCGGCACCTTCGAGCTGCCGTTCGGCGTCACCGCTGATGACTTCCCGATCGTCGACATCTCGATCGAGCCACGCGACGGCGTCGAAGCCCACAGCGGCCAAAGCGTCCTGCGCGGCGTGTTCAACAACACCTAAGGCGATCGGCGGAAGCCCACGTTTCGGCTAGCTGTCGGTCAAGGTTCTGCCAGTACCCTCGGCATATGGCTGATCCGATGCAAGAACTCTCCGACTGGCTTGACGCGAACTGGGACCCAAGCCTGACCGTGGGCGAATGGTGGCAGGTTCTCGCTGACGCTGGATACGCCAAGCCCTCGCTCCCCGAGCACGCCTACGGCAAGGGCTGGAGCCAATCGCAAGAGACCGCCGCCATGCGACTCATGGCGTCGAAAGACGTGCTTGGCCCGCCGCCAGGTCTTGGCTTCATGCTGGCCGCGCCGACGATCGCGGCCCACGGCACACAGGAACAGATCGACCGTTACATCCCACCGATCCTCAACGGCCAAGAGGCCTGGTGCCAGCTCTTCAGCGAGCCCGCCGCCGGTTCTGACCTTGCTGGATTGCAGACAAAGGCCGAACGCGATGGCGACCAGTGGCGCGTCGAAGGCCAAAAGGTCTGGACCTCGCAGGGCCACGCCGCCGACCTTGGCATGCTCGTCGCCCGCACCGACCCTTCGCAGCCCAAGCATCGCGGCATGACCTACTTCGTGATGGACATGGACCAAGACGGCGTCGACGTCCGCCCACTCAAGGAAATGACAGGCCGCACGTTCTTCAGCGAAGTGTTCATGACCGACGCCTGGGTCAACGAGTCCGACCGCCTCGGCGATCATGGCGACGGTTGGCGCGTCGCGAACACGACCCTCACCGTCGAGCGCACCAGCATCGGCACCGGGTCGACCGGCGTCGCGATGGCCGCACCTGGCAAACGCATGAACTCGTTCGGACGAGTCGCTGGCGATGTCGTGCGCAAGGCACGCGAAAGCCGAGCCGAAGGCCACGCTCCCGGCGTCGGCATGAAGCTGTTCGACCGCTACGTCGAACTCGGCCGCAAGCTCGGCACGCTCAACGATCCCGTCCTGCGCGACGACATGATGAAGCTCTACTCGATGCTGCAGGTCAACCGCCTCAACATGCAACGAGCACGGGTCAAGAACCAGCGCACCGGCGGCGAACCGAACATCGGCAAGCTGTGGAACGGTGAGCATCATCGCCAGTTCCGCGACCTCGGCCTGCGGATCATCGGCGCCGACGGCATGCTCGACCCGACGGCCTCGATGACCGATCCCGCCGTGGTCAACGTGGCGCTCAACGCTCAGGCGCCACCGATCTACGGCGGCACCGATCAGATTCAGAAGAACATCGTCGGCGAACGCGTGCTCGGTCTTCCCAAGGAGCCTGGCTTCGACCGCGACACGCCGTTCAGCGAGCTTCCGAAGAACCAGTAGCGACCCGAGAACCAACGGCGATGTGGCGCCGGGCGAACGAGCCCGGCCTACTGTTGTGATCGACGAAAGGCGGAAACATGACCGACAACAGCGGGTTCGAACCACCACCACCGGGCGGCTATGAGCCGCCAGCGCCACCCCACCAGCCGCC
>CALDGN010000185.1 GCA_937942965.1 uncultured Acidimicrobiales bacterium
CGTTCGACAGTTGGTCGTACATCGGGGTCTGGATGCCGCCCGTCTGACCGGTGCCGATCGCGACACGCTCGTACATCAGCATGGCGGTGGCGAGTCGCCAGCCTTCGTTGAGCGGTCCGATCTGGTGGTCGACAGGTACGCGTAGATCGGTGAGGTAGACCTCGTTGAAGCGGCCGCCTCCGTCGATCTGGTTGATCTTGCGCACCTCGACGGCCGGGTCATGCATGTCGATCAGGAACATGCTGATGCCGCGGTGCTTGGGGTGCTCGGGTTCGGTGCGGGCGATGATCACGCCCAGGTCGGCGATGTGGGCGAGGGTTGTCCAGACCTTTTGGCCGGTGAGGATCCACTCATCTCCGTCGCGGACGGCCTTCATCTGCAGGCTGGCGACATCGGACCCGGCGCCCGGCTCACTGAACATTTGACAGGCGAGCAGATCACCGCTGATCAGATCGGCCTGGTAGCGGCTGCGAAGTTCGTCGGAGCCGTACTCGTTGATCATCGGCAGGCACATGCCGTGGCTGATGCTGAAGGTGCGGGTCATCAGCGGGAAGTTCGAGGTCTCTTCTCGCCAGATCCGCTGGTGGTCTTCGGTCAGTCCTTGGCCGCCGAACTCGACCGGGTACTGCAGCCCGGCGAGACCGGCGTCGGTGAGCGCGCGTTGAAACGCCTTGCATTCCTCATGCGTCTTCTCGTGGCGGGGATCGTCGACGTCAGCGACCTTGATGCCGGTCGCGTGTTCGGTCAGGAAGTCCCGGCAGCGTTGCCGGAACGCGTCGAGATCAGCAATCGCCGTCGCTGTCATCGTTGGTGTTCTTCAAGTCCTGTGATGATCTGGCTGCGGGACTGGACGATGCCGGTTTCCCAGCTGCTGGCGACGTCGCCGAGTTCGCCGATGTCCCACATGCCGTCGGTCTCGGCGTAGTCCGCCTTGGTCCACTCTTGGTAGCGGGCGAGCTTGTTGCCGAGGATCCAATAGACCTGGCCAGTCGCGGGGCAGTCTTCTTTGCAGAGCCATGCCACCAGGGGCGAGATGTTGAGTGGGTCCCACTGGTCGAAGCCGCCGTCGTCGGGTGCGCCGATGCGTTCGCCGAGACCGGGGGTGCTGAGCGTCATGCGGGTACGAGCCGCAGGGGCGAGCGCGTTGACTCGCACGCCGTAGCGACCGAGTTCTTTGGCGCCGAGCACGGACAGGGTGGCGATTGCGGCTTTGGCGGGGCCGTAGTTCGATTGGCCGACGTTCGAGTGCAGACCCGACGTCGATGATGTGTTCACGATCGACGCCGCGACGTCTTCGCCAGCCTTGGACTTTTCGCGCCAGTAGTTGCCGGCGTGGTGCATCATCAGCCAGGTGCCTTTGAGGTGCACGTCGATGACGAGGTCGAAGTCGTCTTCGGACATTGAGACGAGCATGCGATCACGCAAGATGCCGGCATTGTTGACGACGCCGTGCAGGTCGCCGAACTCGTCGACGGCGGTCTGGATCATCCGCTTGACGCCTTCGCCATCGGTGACGGAATCGCCGTTCGCGATGGCCTTGCCACCCGCGGCGACGATCTCGTTGACGACTTCTTGGGCGGGTCCGATCTCGCCGCCGCTGCCGTCTTGGGCGCCGCCCAAGTCGTTCACGACGACGCTGGCGCCCTCGGCAGCCATCGTCAAGGCATGGCCCCGGCCGACGCCGCGACCAGCGCCCGTCACGATCACTACGCGTCCGTCTAGATGGCCCATCGTCTGTCCCCCAAGGATTGATCAGTGTCCGTTCCGGACGCTACCTCAGAGGCTTTAGGCCAGAACAGCCCGCTCCGCCGCTGCTCCTGGCCGAGCTAGCGAGCGCGGCAGAACGCGTCGTAGCGCTCGCTCGTCATCGGGTGCTCTTCGAGCGTGTCGGGGTCGAACACGCTGCGGTCGATGTCGTAGATGTCGCCGAGGTAGACGTGAAC
Organism: uncultured Acidimicrobiales bacterium; assembly: GCA_937942965.1. Lineage (GTDB taxonomy): Bacteria > Actinomycetota > Acidimicrobiia > Acidimicrobiales > UBA10347 > UBA10347. The sequence continues at coordinate 1,944 of CALDGN010000185.1, forward strand.
CGCTCGGGCCGGCGAGTGGTCGGGCGCGCTGATCGCGTGAATCGCCCGGGTGCCGAGCGCAACGATCTCTCCCGCTTCGAGCAGACGCCCGGTCGTTGGCACGACACCCTCGTCGGATCGGGTCCAGAAGCGCTGCTCTTCGCACCCTTCGAAGACCCCGATGAACGCCGTCATCGCATGATCGTGCGGTGGCTGCTCGACGCCCGGAAGCGTGTCGAGGACCATCACGGTGAGATCGGGGCTCAGGTGGACGATGTGCTCCCCACCGAGGCGAAAGCCTCGGGGGCTCGTCTCGACATCGTCGGCCGCGAACGGTTCGATCTGGGATGCGAGCGCGCCTGGATCGGCGAAGAGCGCCTGCATGAGCCGGTGCACTTCGGCCCGAGGGTCCTCGTGGGCGAGTGCGGCCTGGCAGTCGCTCGCAAGTTGTTCGAGGATCGGGGGCGTCTCCATGGCCAGACCCTATTGACCAGACCCGATTAATCGGTGGAGCGTTGTGCCCAGGATGCGGGGGATGTTCCGTGGTCGACAGACCCGCTGACCCAACGGAGGTCGACGCCAGCGATCGAGAGCGGCGGTCGCGCCCGCAGCAGCGGGCCCCATGTCGTGGACTCGACCTCGGGTGCGAGATCACTTGCGCCGAGCGGAGCGAAGTCGTGCTCCAGGTCAAAGCCGTCGGCGACGGGCCAGAGCAACTCTGCGTGCGCGGCCAGCGAGGTCTTCCACGTCGATGCCGTCCCGGACTCAAGCCGCTCGGCCCACCCGTGGAGCGCGCACGCAGCAAGCGTGTAGCCGGTCGCGTGGTCGAGCGCCTGGACCGGAAGCGGGTGCGGCTCCTCGCTTCCGAAGTCGGTCATGCCGCGGTGGGCGACCCCGGCCGCGATCTGCACGATCGAGTCGAAGCCGCGCCGGTCACGCCACGGGCCCGTGTGGCCCCATGCGTTGAGTGAGACGTCGACGATGTGCGGGTTGATCGCTCGGCGCGCTTTGTCGTCGTAGCCGAGCCCGGCGAGCGCGTCGCGGCGATAGCCGTGCACCACGATGTCGGCCTCGGCGAGGCGCTGCTCGAACACCGCTCGATCCGCGTCGTCGCGCAGGTCGAGTCGAGCGCATCGCTTGCCGAGGTTCACTTCGGCGGCGACGCCAGCTTCGCTCCACACGGGCGGGTCGATCCGCAGCACGTCCGCGCCGAGACCAGCGAGCAACCGCGTGGCGACTGGCCCGGCGAGCACGCGGGTCAGGTCGAGAACGCGCACGCCGCCCAACGGACGATCCACGGACCCGACCGAGGCCATAGCTGCTGCTCCGTGATGCTCGCGATGGACCAGAGGCTCGGTGGCCAATGCTTGACCTTGCGGGTGCGCGGCCCAGCCCGCTCGACTGCGGAACGCGGAGGCCACTCCCCCAGCTTCGACAACCGCGGTCTCGAGCTCGAACGGGTCCCACGTGGCGACGGCCGCCGCGACCGCATCGCGGCGTTCCTCGGCCTGCAGCACCCGGAGTGCCGCGGCCTTGTGATGCGGAGCGTTCGTGTGCAGCCGGACGAACCGATCGCCGCACGCATAGATCCCGGCGACCGAATCCCAGACGGGCGGCAACTCCCAACCTTGCGGCTCGATCGTGAAGCCAAACCACAACGACGCCAGCCGCGCATCGATCTCGATCGACGCGTCGCCGGGCAAGCCAGCGACTGCGGCAACCCGCTTCGCGGCAACCGCAGCGTTCGCCATCGACGCGACCGCGAGATCGGTGACCGGGAACGCCGACGGCAGGGCCTGGTCCGAGTTCTGGACGGTCAGGTTCGCTGGCAGAGTCCCGTGGCCGACGGCGGCGGTCAGACGCGAAAGCAATCCCTCAACATGGCGCACGTCGTCAGCATGGCACGGCTCACCGCCCCTCGCGACCGGCGACGTATTCGCTCGGTCGTAGCGCTCGTCCTAGGGTTTGGCGAAGACGCTCAGCGGCACAGGGGGTATCGCCATGCGACTCGTTCCACTCGAGATCGGTCGAGTCATCACCCAGAACGCGGTCATCGACGGCAGCGAAGGGGCCACCGTGTTTCCGGTGCCGTCCTGGCTGATCGAGCATCCCGACGGACTCGTCTTGTTCGACGCCGGGATGCACATCGACCTGCAGACCTCGTTTGATCGCATCGGAGAAGGGACCGCCAGCCGGTTCACCCCGGACTTCAACGCGGGCGAAGAGCTCGGCGCCCGGTTGACCAACCGCACCATCCGCCCGAGCGACATCACGCACCTCGTCTTGAGCCATCTGCACTTCGACCATGCGGGCGGAACCCAAGAGGTCCCCGACGCTCGCCTGGTCGTGCAGCGAGCCGAGTGGGAATCCGGTCAAGACCAGAAGATGATCGACTACGGCATCTACAACCCCGACGACTACGACCATGGGCACGACCTCGAGCTGCTCGACGGGCAACACGATCTGTTCGGCGACGGCCGAGTCGTGTGCCTGCCGACGCCTGGCCATACCAAAGGCCACCAATCGCTGCGCGTCGAGCTCGACTCGGGCCCGGTCGTGCTGACCGGCGACTGCGTCTACACCGAGCAGCTGCTGGCCGACGACGCAGTCCCTGTCTTCACCCCCGAACGTGCCGTGCCGCAACAGCTCGAGTCGATGGCGTACCTGCGCAACCTGCGCGACGACCACGGATGCCGGCTCATGTACGGCCACGACGAAGACCAGTTCCGATCCCTACCAGCCGATGGCCTGACCTAGGAGCCCCGATGACACAAGATGCGCCCGACCAGGGCGAAGAGGAAACGGTCGCCCTTGGCATGACTCGCGACCAGCTGCTGGCGTTCAACGCCGGCATCGTCGACGAGTTCCGAGCCAACGGCGGCGCGTGCGGTGGCATGTTCGAAGGCAACGACATGATCCTGCTCACGATGAAGGGCGCCAAGAGCGGCCGTGAGCTCGTGTCGCCACTCACCTACCACCCGTACGAGGGCGACTTCGTCGTGATGGCGTCAGCAGGCGGGGCGCCGAATCACCCCGCCTGGTACTTCAACCTCGTCGCCCACCCCGACATCACCGCCGAGGTCGGCACTGAGCGATTCAGCGCCACCGCCGTCCTCACCGCTGGCGATGAGCGCCAAGCCGTCTACGACTCGATGACCGCCGCCATGCCTCGCTTCGCCGAATACCAGGCCAAGGTCGAGCGGGAGATTCCCATGTTCCGCATCGTGCGTGCGGGCTGATGACCGACCATCTCGCCTGGCACGTCGGCGACGTCACGATCACCCGCATCGAAGAAGGCGTCTCGTACCTCGACGCCACGGCGCTCATCCCCGACTTCACCCCCGACGTGTTGGAGCCACACAGCGACTGGCTTCGCCCGCACTTCTTCAGCGACCGCAACGACAAGATGGCGCTGTCGATCCACGCCTTCGTGGTTGAGAGCCAGGGCAAGACGATCGTCGTCGACACCTGCGTTGGCGAGGGCGAACAGTCGCTTCCGTCAGATCCCGAGTTCCCGACCAGACTCGCCGATGCGATCGACGGCGGCCTCGATGCCGTCGATGTCGTGCTGTGCACCCACCTGCACTTCGACCACGTCGGCTGGAATCTGCGCGAGGTCGACGGCGAGCGAGTGCCGACGTTTCCGAATGCCCGCTACCTGTTTGCCGAGACTGAGGTTGAACACACTCGGCTCGAAGATCACCACGGCGTGATCGAGCCATCGGTTCAGCCGCTCATCGATGCTGGTCTCGCGGACCTTGTTGCCGAAGACCATGTCGTGACCGACGAAGTGCGATTGATCTCGACGCCGTGGCACACGCCCGGACACGTCTCGGTGGCGATCGACTCGAACGGCGAACGAGCCGTCATCACCGGCGACATGGCCCACACACCGCTGCAGTTCGCCGAGCCCGACCTGTCGTCGGCGAACTTCGATCACGACTCAGCTGCGGCGTCGAAGACTCGCCACCGCATGCTCGGCGAGTGGACCGACGAG
>CALDGN010000186.1 GCA_937942965.1 uncultured Acidimicrobiales bacterium
ACCTCGCCCACGTAGCAACCCATGACGTAGGGGAACGTGCTCGTTGTGTAGTAGGCGTAGTTGCCGTCGACGTCGGTCAGCCCGTTGCACTGATCGAGGTCGCCTGAGCCTTCGATGTAGCTGTGGGCGGCCCAGGTGTCGGTGGCAAACAACGACTCGTCGGTGAGGGCCCACGATGACTCGTACTGGCCGGTGCCGGTGTAGATCGGGAACCCGTCGAGGGCGTACCCGACGAGCTGAGGCTCAGCCGCGACCTCAGCTGGGGTGAACAGACAGTCGGTCTCGGTGCTCGTCGAAATCTTGTGGATGTGGAAGCCGCTGGGGCCGTTGTGGCTGCCGCATACCGACAGGATCCCTGGTAGCGAATCGACATCGCCGCCAGTGCCCTCGGTCGGTCCGAAGATCGGGATGCCGCCGAGCGTCACCGCAGAAATGCCGATGACCGGGACCTCGGTGAACTCGTCGGCGAAGGTCGGTGTTGCCGGAATGGTGAACTCGTGGCCCCGATCGGTCGGGAAGCCGGGCGAGGTCCCGATGTAGGTGTAGTCAGGGATTCCGTTGCTGGAAATCGTGATCGTCTCGCCATCGCACGATGCACTCACGAAGGGATCGTCGAGGTCGGGGTTTGCGCTGCCCCGGGTGACGAACAGGGCAGCGACTGCGTCACAGTCGGTCGTCTGCGCCGCCCCTGCTGCGACTGGCTCGGACTCTGCGGCAGCGGGCACCTCGGTGGCTGTCGCTGGCGGCTCCGCGGTTGGAGCTGGCACCGAGGTTGCCGTGCTCTCCGGCAGTGCAGTGCTCTCCGGCAGTGCTGTGCTTTGATCGGCGACGGGCGCATCGCTCCCGCAGGCGGCCAGAACGAGCAGGCCGGCCAAGACAGGCGCGACCAAGGCGCGGATGCGAGCAGAGTCGGTAAGAAGCATGACCCCAATCAACCCACCGCGTCCGAGACGCCTGCATGCGTTGCGTAAGAGCTTCGACAGGATCTGCTGTGAGTCCGCTGTCAGCCGATCAGCCGGGGGCTCAGCTCAGTCGGCGCCCAAGGCAATCTCGCCGGCGCTGCGTTGCGCAAGAGTGCGCTTCTCGACCTCGTAGATGACTTGATCGCCTCGTTGGAACACCGCTTCGAGCGATGGGTGCTCGGCGAAGATCCGCAGCGTGTCCGGATTCGCGATCGCTGCTTCGACCGAACCGATGACGATGTAGCTGACGTCGTAGGCCCGCAAGAACTTGTCGATCTCTTCGACCGACGTCAGCACGAAGAAGCTGGCGACATCGCGTTTGCGTTCGTTGACCTCGTAGTTGAACAGCGTGCGCTGCTGGTCCTGGTGCCAGCGCCAGCCGAGCACAGTCGGCAGACCAGTGTTGATGCTGATGCGTCCCCACCACTGGTATTCGGCACCGCCGACGGCTTCGACGATGGTCGGGCGGCCCTCGACGTTGTCTTGGAGCCATTCGATGACGGGCCGGTCGAGGCCCGGATCGATGAAGAACTCGTTCTCGAAGGCGTCCTTGATCCCGAACGTCGTGGTGCCGGGCTCGAGCCACAGCTGACCCTGCAGCGACGGTCCGAGGGTCGTGTCGATGCGGTTTGCGCTGCGGGGGCGGAACGACAGCAGTGGGTACAGCATCGATACGACGAGCAACAGGACCAGGCCGCCCGCAAAGAAGCGGCGTCCGAAGCGGAGCCGCAGCGACGGACGCTCGACCGTGCTGGCGACGAGCCGCAGGCTGTACAGCACCCACATGGCCGCGAATGCGCCGGCGACGGCGAACAGGTGCCACACCTGCAGCCAGAACTTGAAGACCGTGTTGAGCCGCTGGATGTCGGCGTTCTGCGTGAATGCTTCGACCCCGGTGAGCACGGCGAATCCGAGCGCCCACATCGCGGCGGTCATCACGTGCGCCGTCTCGATGCGATCCGTCAGAATCTCGCCCCAGAGCACCAGGACGGCCGCCATCAGGCCCAAGAACGCCCACGCAGCAACCGAGCCCACGATGCGATGCAACGCGAGCCACCCGATGCCAGCGACGATGAGCATGCCGGTGCTCGTGGCAAGACCTTGGACGAGTCGATCTCGCAACTGAAAGAGGCGCAGTGCGAGATAGGCGATGGCGATGAACAGAAACAGGCCCCAGTGGGCGATCCAGTCGTCAAGGTTTGTCGTGGACTCGGAGCGGTGGAAGCCAGAGTCCGCGACCTGGTTGGCGCCGCGGTACGGAGCCGTGACGATCATGTGGGCCGCCGCGAGCGTCACGAGCTGAGCGATTGCGGTGCGTGTCCGCCACCAGGTCGGGCCGTCGGCAGCGATCGCACCGAGCACGACGGCGCCAGCGGCAGCGAGGCCGAACGTCGGAAGATCCCAGGTGTGGGTCATGCGCATGATGCCGGAACCGATGCCGAGGCCGATGACGAGCATCCAGCTGGCACGGGTCGCTCCCTGGCGGGTGCGTTCGATGAGGGCGATGCATCCGGCCAGCCCCAGGCCGAAGATGCCCATGGCCATGAAATGCGGATGCAGGTCAGCGAACAGCACGGTGAACGACGGGAACTCGGTGACCTCGAAGCCACTGCTGTTCTTGTTCACGCGGCTCGGATCCCACCAGTCGAAGTCGCTCAGCGGGAGCCCTTCGCGCAAGCGAGTGATGACCTGGCGCAACGCATCGAGGTTGCCGATGACGAGGAACATCAGCGCGGCAAGCAAGCCCGTCGTGTGTGGCGAAAGGCGTACGGAACGGACCCGCCCAGCCAGGTCGGTCAGCATGGCGGTCGTCGAGAACACCGTCGCCGCTGCAATGGCGGCATAGGTCGCCACGCCGAGGTTGAAGGCAATGTCGGGCTGAATGCCAAGGATCCGGGTGGGCACCGACAGCAGGAACCAGCCGAAGTAGTAGTAGTTGAGCGAGCCGCCGGCGAGCCACGGGTCATACGGCGGGAAGGTCGTCGAACCAGTGACGGCGGTGAAATAGGCGAGTTCCATCGGCTTCTCGCCGCCTCGCCACGGATGCCACAGGTCAGGGTTGGCGGCTCGCAGCGCAAGCACGGCCAGGAAGATCGTGACGAAGACGGCCTCGGCCGTGAGAATTGTGCGCCGGTGCGTGCGCCACAGGGTTTCGAGGCGGTCGGCCGACCGCACCGCAGTAACCAGCCCGCCGAGGGCGAGCGCGAGCAGCGCGGCCCACACCAGCCCGCTCGAGAATTCGAACCAGCCCCATGACACGAGCAGCCAAACCGGAAGCCCGAGCACGATGAGCCCGAGGATCTTGGTCAGTCCCCAGACCGCTCCGGCCGAGCGTCCGGCGTGGAGCATCAGGGTCGGTGCGACCGCAAGCGCAGCGAGCTGCATGATGACGAACCAGGACACGGCCGCGACGAGCGAACCCGGATTGGCCGAGTGGACGTCGGAGAACGACGAACCCGTCTGCTGGGTCTCGTAGGCAGCCGGGGTGAGCATCGACGCGTTGGCGTACGCATCGCCCGGGATGGCGTTGACTGCGGTCCGAGCGCGATCGGGATTCAGGAGCTCGTAGGCCCGCTCGACGCTGAAGTCGTCGGTCTTCTGCCAGATGAACACCGTCGGGTGGTCATAGAGCGTGAACGCTTCTTCGGCGTTCGAGTCGTCGATGGTGATGCCGAACAGCGAGGGCGGGTTCGAGAACGTCTCGATCAGCTCGAAGCCGAGCGAACCGTCGAACAGGACCTCGTAGTACTCGGTCATCTGCGGGAATCGAGCAGGTGTCCGAGGCAGCGCGTCGTAGAACTTGTTGCTCGTCTCGATGACGTAATCGACCTGGTCGAGGCCGTCGATCAGGAGCTCGATGTGTTCGGGGGTGTCGCCTCCGAACGAGAACGGTTTGAGCGTGACGCGCCCGAACGGCGACGGCTGTCCCCAGGGCAGCCCGTCGTCCCATTCTTGTTGGCTGACGACCGATTCGGCCGGCAGGTTCTCGAGCATCCAGTCGCCGGCGGCAAGGCGAGCGTTGTCTTGGTTGTAGACGCCGTTCACGAACGCCAAGCCCCAGAACGTGGTGGCGGCGATCGACAGCACGACGGCGCCTTGGGCGACGCGAGCGATCTTGCGCTGGTCGATCTCTGCTGCGGCGGCCCAGCGCCATGCGGCGACAAGTCCGATTGCGGCCAGGGCCACCATCGTCGGATAGGCCGGTTGCAGGTAGCGGACGATGGCGTAGAACTGGAACGAGACCAGCACCAGGTACGAGCCGATCACGGCCAGCGGGATCGCCCAAACTCGCTCGCCGGCGAGGAATCGTTGGACCGCTCGGACGATGCCGAAGATCGCGGCGAGCGCAAGCCCGGGCCCCATCCCCCAGAAGAACAGCTGCTTCAGCGGGTGCAGCAGCGGCGTCGCGCCGACGAGCGGTTGCACCCAGGGCCAGTTGCCGCCCTGGTTGATGTCCTGGAGGTATTCGACGTCGGACTGGAACCGGTCGTTGAAGATCAGTGAGATGCCGGACTCGAAGTCATAGGGCTGGGCAAGTCGGTAGGCGGCGATCGCAACGATGGCCATGACGAGCCAGGCGTCGATTTTGCGCATGGAGCGGCCGAACCAGCCACGTTGGCCACGACCTCGCAGGACTTCGGACACTTCGGGCCAGATGGCGATGAGCACGGCAACGAGTGGGGCGACTGCGGCCGCAACACCGTTGAGCTTCGAGCCGATGGCGAACCCGAGCGCCACGGCAGTGATCACGCGCGTGCGCCAACCGCCTCGGCCCTGGGCAAGTTTGACTGACCCCCAGACCACGATCGTGACGAAGAGCGCGACCCACGGCTCGCTGCCCAGGAAGTGCGAGTACTGGATGTGCAGGACGGTCAGTGCCTGCAGAAACGCGGCAAGCAATCCGACTTGACGGTCGGGCCCTTCGACCCCGTCTCGCCCGCGGCGCCGCCGGCTGAGTTGCACGGCGAGGAGGTAGACGACGCCGACCGTCGCGGTATCGACGAGGGCCGACATGAGGCGGCCGATGATCGTGACGTCGAACCCGGTGTTGAAGCGCAGCCGCTCGTTGATCGGCGCCTCGGCCGGTTCAGCGCGAGCGACATCGATACCAACGCTGTCGATCGCTGCGACCGCCCAGGTCATCTGGTCGGTCATCAGCACGCCAGCAGCGGCCTCGGACGCCCAGAGCGGCAAGGTGCCGTACACGTAGTTCGGTTTGTGAACGCGTGGGTTTAGTGGCGAGACCTCGGGGTCGAGGACGACGTCCCAGTCCCACGTGTCGGGCCGCTCGACGTTCGCGGCGACATCGCTCCAGAAGCGTTCGTCCGGGTGCAGGTGCGTGCCGCGGTCCCAGTCGAGGTTCCAGGCCCGCAGCATGAATGCGAACACGAGGATCGCGACCAGCGTCCACCGTGAACGGGTGAAGCTGAAACCGCTCGAGGCGACAGGCTCGGGGCGCGGCGCGTCGAGTTCACCAGCCGGAACCGCCACCTGGGGTGCGGTCGGGTCGAGGACCTCAGGGTCGACGCGTGCCGCCACCGATCGGAATTAGCGGCCGCTTGGTACCAGGTCAGGCGTCTCGTGGCGCATGGTCTCGATGACCTCGTTGACGCTCGGATTCACCAGTGACGCGCCGCCGATGCGCAGCGTGGGCACCGTCTCGTTGCCATCGGCAACTGAGCGGACGAACGCGGCGTGCGCGTCGTCTTCCCAGATGTTCAGTTTGGCGAACGGAACGCCGGCGTCGGTCAGCCCACGCTCGAGGCGCATGCAGAACGGGCAGCCCGGCCGCCAGAAGAAATCGATGTGATCAGCGTTGCTCACGTAGTGCTCCTTGTGCGACTCCGCAACACTAGCGACCATGACACTGCTGACCACCGCGCTCGCGCCCTCGATAGCGGCGCCTGCCGCTCGGGCCCTGATGCTCGCGTCGACCCTGTGATTCTCGTCGATGCTCGCGGCATCACCTTGCGTCACGCAACCGGCACCTTGCTCGATGATGTTTCGATCACGATCAGCAGCGGCGATCGGCTCGGCGTGGTCGGCCACAACGGTGCAGGCAAGAGCACCTTGCTCGGCGTACTCACCGGCCAGATCGATGTCGACGAGGGCATCGTGCGCAACGAGGGCGGCGTGCGGATCTCGGCGCTTGCTCAGCGACCCGTCTTCGAAGACGTGACTGCGATCGAGGCCGTTGGCGACTCGTGGGAAGCAGCTGCGGTCCTCGACCGCTTGGGCCTTGGCGATCGGCTCGACCACCGGCTGGCGAATATGAGTGGCGGCGAGCAACGCCGTGTTGCGCTTGCGCGAGCGCTCGTGACGCCCGCGGACCTCCTCGTCCTCGACGAGCCCACGAACCACCTGGACATCGACGCCATCGACTGGCTCGAGGAACGCCTAAGCGGCTTCAAGGGCGGGCTGCTCTGCGTGTCCCACGACCGCCATCTTCTCGATGCGGTGACGACCCGGGTGCTCGAGGTCGATCGCGGCAAGATCTATATGCACGACGGTGGCTTCCGCACGTATCTCGAGGGCCGCGATGCCCGCATGGACGCCGCCGACAAGGCCGACGTCATCCGCAAGAACCTGGCCCAGCGTGAACTCGAATGGCTTCGAC
>CALDGN010000187.1 GCA_937942965.1 uncultured Acidimicrobiales bacterium
ACGCCCCGGTTGCCGACAGGGCGGCTCACCGGGCCCCATGCACCTCAAAACTAGTCATTTTCGATATACTCGGGCCGCTCTGGCCTCCAACGCAACACCAGCAACGACTTCGGTCCTGTTGGTTGCGCAGCGGAGCGCACAGTTCAACGCTAGGAGGGGTGGCACGTGCCCGCCGAAACCAACGTGAATTCGAGTCCCATGGATCGTTCTGAAATACTCGCGCTTGTCCGAGATCGTCTCGCTGAGATTCTCGAAATCGAGCCCGGTTCCATCAACGAGGGCGACAGCTTCGCTGACGACCTCGAAGCCGACTCGCTCGCGCTTATCGAGCTCGTCGAGGCAATCGAGGAAGAGCTCAGTGAGCGCACCGTCGGTTTCCGTATCGACGACGAAGATCTCGAAGATCTTCGCACCGTCCGCGACGCCGTCGACTACATCGATAACAAGGCAAACAGCTGATTTCGCACGATCTAGGCCATCTGCCGGCGGCGATCGGCTACGAGTTCGCCAATCCTGACCTTCTGCGGTTGGCGTTGGCGCACCGGTCGTGGTGCGCGGAAAACGGGCAGGTCGAATCCAACGAGCGTCTCGAGTTTCTCGGTGACGCCGTCCTCGGTCTCATGGTGGCCGACGAGATCTATGGCGGTCACCCCGAGCTTCCCGAAGGCGAGCTCGCCAAGCTTCGCGCTGGCGTGGTCAATGCCACAACGCTCGCTCGGATCGCCCGCATGATTTCGCTGGGCGACGTGCTGCTGCTCGGCAAGGGTGAGCGCACAACCGGCGGTGGCGACAAACAGTCGATTCTGGCCGATGCGCTCGAAGCGGTAATCGGCGCCGTGTACCTCGACGGCGGCTTCGAAGCCGCCCGAGGTGTCGTGCTCAACCTCTGGCGTGCCGAAATCGCCGACGCGGTCCGACAAGGACCCGGCGGCTTTGATCACAAGACGCGATTGCAAGAAATGGCGGTCGCCGCATTCGACCGACCGCCTGAATATGTGGTGCAAACCTCGGGCCCCGACCACGCCCGCGAATTCACCGCCCAGGTCGTCGTTGGCGACGAAGTGCTCGGAGAGGGCACCGGCAGTTCCAAGAAGGAAGCCGAACAGGCTGCGGCCGGCGTGGCCGTAGCAGCATTGAATCGAACCCCGGGACCGGTCGCTGTGACCGAACCCGCACCCGAGAGGCGTGCCTCATGACCATCTTCCTGCCCGAAGCCGAAATCGTGCGTCGAGAACTCGACCGCGACATCGTCGGACGCAAGATCAAAGACGTCGATGTCGGCGTCGCCAAGGTTGTGAAGCGCTCCGGCAATCGCACCCAGTTCGCGAACGCGCTCATTGGCGCCAAGATCACCGACCTGTCTCGTATCGGCACCCACTTCCTTCTCGAACTGGACAACGACCAGACGCTGGTCCTGGCGCTCACCGAGACCACGACGGTCCGCCGCAACGCCAACAAAGACGCAGTCGAGTCGGACACGGTCGTCACGATCACGTTCACCCAGCAGGGGCAACTGCGCCTGCTCGATCCCAAGGACACCCTCGAAGCGTTCGTCGTCGCGACCGAAGAGCCGCTGACCGAAACCGTCCCTGAGCTCAGCGAAATCGGTATGGATCCGCTGGCCAAGGCGATGGCTTGGACCGACTTCGGCCGCCAGGTGCTCAGCTACGACACCAAGCTCAAGTCGCTGCTGACCGACAACTCGGTCATCGTTGGACTCGGCGATATCTACAGCGACGAAATCCTGTTCGAGGCCAGCCTCCGCTACGACCGGATCTCGAGCTCGTTGAACACCCAAGAGGTTCGACGTTTCTTCCGTTCGGTCGTCACCGTGCTCAACGACGCCGTGAAGTACCGCGGCACCAGCATCGAGTCGGCGCAGTTCGTTGACCCCCAGGGCAACCCCGGCAACTTCCAGGACCACCTGCAGGTCTACGGCAAGCACGGCCAGCTCAGTCCCCGCAGCCGCCAACCGCTCGTCCGAGCCAAGTACGCCGGCCGCTGGACCTACTACTGCGACCAGTCACAGGTCTGAGCCGCAACGGCTTCGCCGTTGCTTACGGAGTTTCTCGCTGCGCTCGAAACTGCCGTCGTGGTTGGCGGGCGCCAAACTCCCAGGCGCGCCGAGACATGGGGTCGGACCTGGAAGCGGTTCACTTTGACCCAAAGCGACCCCTGAATGGGGTAGGGCGTGTGCTGCCTGGGGACAACGTTGGGGATGTTGCTGGGGATGATCTGAGGATCTCGCGGCCTTGGGCTGTGGATTTCGCGGGGTGCCGCGCCCGGTGCTCGCGCGCTGGTTAGGGTCGTTTTTGCTGTGTTTCTTAAGACGCTTTCTATGAAGGGATTCAAGTCGTTCGCGGACGCGACGCGGCTTGATCTCGAACCTGGCGTGACCGTCGTCGTGGGCCCCAACGGCAGCGGCAAGTCCAACGTGGTTGACGCTATGGCCTGGGTGCTCGGCGCTCAGCGCCCCTCTGCGGTGCGCTCTCAGAAGATGGACGACGTCATCTTCGCCGGCACCTCCAAGAAGAAGGCCCTCGGCCGCGCCGAAGTCTCGATCACCCTCGACAACTCGGCGCGCATCATGCCGATCGAGTTCGAAGAAGTCACGATCACCCGTCGCCTGTTCCGCACCGGCGACAGCGAATACGAAATCAACGGCGTTCCCTGCCGCCTGCTCGACATCCAAGACCTGCTGAGCGACTCGGGCGTCGGCCGTCAGCAGCACGTCATCATTTCGCAGGGCCAGATCGACGCCGTGCTCAACGCTCGCCCCGAGGATCGTCGCTCGATCATCGAAGAAGCCGCTGGCGTGCTCAAGTACCGCCGCCGCAAAGAGAAGAGCGAACGTCGCCTCGAAGCGACCGAAGGCAACCTGACCCGTCTCCAAGACTTGCTCCGCGAGGTGCGCCGTCAGCTCAAGCCGCTCGAGCGTCAAGCCGATGCTGCTCGACGCCACGGCGACCTGATCGGTGAGCTCACGACCCTCCGAGTGCACGTCATCGGACAAGAGATCGCCGGACTGCGTTCTCGCCTTGAGAAGTCGGGCGAAGAACAACGCACGTTCACCACCAAGCAAAAAGAACTCTCGACGCTGCTCGCTGAGCTCGACGAACAGGTCCAGACCGGCGAAGCCGCGCTGGCCGAAGCCGGTGCCGATGACACCGGCGATGTGCTCTCACGCTGCGAATCGCTGCGTGAGCGCCTTCGTGGTGCCGATGCCGTGCTCGCAGAGCGCATCCGAAGCATCGATAGCGACCGCCAAGCCACCGCTGACGGCGCGGTCCTCTCCGCACTCGAAGCCGACCGCGAACAGATCCAACGCGATCTGGCCGACGTCGACGCTCGCGAAGCGCTCCTCATCGACGAGACCGCACGCGTCGCGGCCGCCGAGAACCAACTCGGCGATGCCCGCAGCGAATTCGACCGGACCTGGGGCGATGGCTTCGAGAACGTCGCCGACGAGACCGCCAAGGTCCGCGGCGAGCTTGCCGCGCACAACCGCAACCGCCAGGTCCTTCAAGCCGAACGCAGCCGCCTGGCCGCGACCCGCGAAGAACTCCAAGAAGCCATCGACGCCGCCAACCCCGGTGTTGCCGCGGTTCGCGATGAGCTGAGCCGCATCGAGTCCCGCGAAGCCGACCTGGTCACCCGCTTCGACGAAACCGACCGGGCTCGGGCCGAAGTCGCCGAACGCCACACCGCAGCAGCTGCCGCCCTCGACGCGAGCCGCGACGGCCGCGCCACCTGGCGAGCACGGGTCGAAGCCCTCACGCTGGCGCTCGACGAAATCCGTGTTCGCTCCGGCGCCGACGTCCTCGGCGAAGTTGACGGCGTCCTCGGCCCACTGCTCGACCTGGTCGAGATCGACGAAGGCTACGAAACCGCACTCGCTGCCGCACTCGGCGACGCCTCGCATGGCGTGGTCGTGCGCGATGCCGATGCTGCTGGCCAAGCCGCCGCTGTGCTCACCGCAGCCGACTCGGGCGGCGTGTTGTTGCCGCTCGTCGACCGTCCGGCACGCGAAGCCTCGAGCCGCTCGATCCGCAAGCACGTCCGAGGCCGCACCGACGAAGTCGAAGCGCTGCTCGACGCCACCATCGCCCACATCGATGTCGTCAACGATTGGGAGCAGGCCGTTTCGATGGCGCTCACCAACAGCGACGCGCACATCGTCACCACCGAAGGCGCCTCGTTCTCGCCGGCAGGTTGGCGTGTCGGCGCCGAGCGCCTCGCCGCCACTGGCGCTGCGCTCGACGAAGCCAAGGTCGAACTCGAATCCGCCGAAGCGCTCGTCGCCCAGCGCACTGGTGACCTCGAAGCCGTCACTGCCGAGCTGGCAGACGCCACCACCGCGGCCAAGGCCGCACAGACCGAACTCAACCGCTGCGACGACGAGCTCGTGCGCGCCGGCGAAGAGCTGAGCGCGCTGCAGCGCAATGCCACCAAGTCCGAAACCCAGTTCGAGTCGATCATCACCCGCCTCTCCGAGATCGACGAGCGCCTCGTCGCCGACGATGAGCGCACCGAAGCGCTCACCACCCGTCTTGGCCAGCTCGAGGCCGACGAAGAAGCCCAGAACGAACAGCTCAAGCTGATGGAGACGGACCAGAACCGTCTCGAAGAGCAGAACCGGCTCGTTGCCGGCATGCGCAACGACATCGCGGTGCGTACCAAGGCCATCACGAACCGTCGCAGCTTCCTCAACGAGCGCATGGCCGACGTCGAGGCTCGACTCGGCCGCCACGGCGCCCAGAACCACGAAGCACCCGAGGCTCGCCTCGGAATCGCCAACGACCTCCGCCGTGTGCTCTCGGCCCGCGAAGCCGAACTCGACACCTGGATCGAGACGCTCCGCAGCCGCCGCCAGCGCCAGAGCGACGAGGTCCGCACGATTGCGTCCGGGCTCGAAACCGCCCGCAAGCAGCGCGGCCAGACCGATGCATCGCTGCGCGATCTGCGTGAACGTCAAGCGTCGCGACAGATCGAAGAAGCTGAGATCAACGTCCGCCTCGAAGGCGCGATCGAAACGCTGCGCCGCGACCTCGACGTCGAGATCGGCGAAGCGATTCGCACCGAAGCGCCGCCGCTGCCCGAAGGTATGAGCGCTGCCGCTCGCACCAGCGAGCTCGAACGCGAGCTGCGGATCATGGGCCCGATCAACCCGCTTGCGCTTGAAGAGTTCGAAGCGCTCAGCGAACGCCACGAGTTCCTCCAAGGCCAGCTCGACGATGTCAAGCAGTCCCGCCAAGAACTCAACAAGGTCATCCGCGCGATCGATCAAGAGATCGTCCAGGTCTTCTCATCGGCCTTCGCCGACGTCGCCGCCAACTTCGAGGTCCTCTTCGGCACCTTGTTCCCCGGCGGCACCGGTGGCCTCAAGCTCACGACACCCGACGACATTCTGAACACCGGCATCGAGGTCGAAGCTCGACCATCCGGCAAGAACGTGCGCAAGCTCTCGCTGCTCAGCGGTGGCGAGCGCTCACTGACCGCACTGGCGTTCCTGTTCGCCGTGTTCCGCAGCCGCCCGTCGCCGTTCTATGTGATGGACGAGGTCGAGGCTGCCCTCGACGATGTGAACTTGCACCGGTTCCTGGACCTGGTCGCCGAGTTCCGCAACGAAGCGCAGCTCATCATCGTGAGCCACCAGAAGCGCACGATGGAAGCTGCCGACTGCCTGTACGGCGTCAGCATGAAGCCAGGCGCAAGCTCGCGAGTTGTAAGCGAACGCCCGGGCGCCGACATGAGCGAGTACTTCGATCCCGAGACCGAAGCCGAAGCCGCCGAAGCAGCGGTGTGATCCCCGCGGGCCTCGAGCCTGCGTGTCCGCGATGCGGACGTCCGCTGCTTCACACAACCCTCGTGCTCCACGAGGAGAACCTCACCTTCACCCCGTTTGCACGCAGCATCTTCCGCGTCAGTCGGTGGGCAGATCCGGTGGAATGGGTTCGCGGCCTGATCCCGCCGAGGGTCACAACGTCAGACAGCAAGGTTGACCTGCTGCGCGTTGACCAGCGCCGGTCAGCGCTCCGGTGCGGGGGCTGTCGCATCACGGTTATTCCTGGTCGTTCCTCGTCGTGAGGTGCTCGATCTGTCAGAGCGCAACGGTCGCAACGACGCTTCGAGTGCGCGGAGAGTCGAGCCTTTACGGCGACCAGCGGGGTGTACTTGCACACATCGTGAACTCGGCGCGACGTTGCACCGCGTACCGATGCGCCAGCTGTGACGCCTTGGTCATCGATGAACGCGAAGCCGGCGTCCGCCGTTGGGTGGGCAAGTTCACTCGACGCTGGGGATCAGGCACCTAGCTCTAACGGGTGCGGCAGGAGCAACCGTCAAGCTGCATCCGCTCGGTCCTCTGTGAGTTGACCCACAGACAGGGTCTCCCATCTGGCATATGGTCCGTTCGTCGCTGTTCGCGGAATGGTGACAAGGCGGGCTCTCCGGCGGGGAGGGCTGACAACACATAGGGGAGAAACCCACGTGGATATCGATGACTTCTTTGTCGCGACGCGCGACGCCATCGAACTGCACCTCGGCTCGGCGAGAAGCCCAGTCGATCATGCGATCGTGCTGCGGCACGAAGGAAAGAACGGCAACCGGGTCAAGCTCGCTGCCGAAGGCGGGGCCTCGTTCGACATCGTCGACGACCAGGACCTGCCGATCGCAGCGTTGGGCGCATCAAAGGCGGGGGCGTCGCTGATACTCGGCGATGCCCAGCGTCCGACGATCCGTCTTGACGGTGCAGACGCTGCGATTCATGCCGGCCAGCTCGACGGCACCGAAGGCTCATTGACGCTCTACGGCGGCGGCCCCAAGATCGAAGCGGATGGCGCGGCGAGCACGCTCAAGATTCGCTCGTCGACGGGCGATACGGCCTTCACAGTCGACGCGAACCACAACGCAGACTTCGATCCCGAACCCGACAGTGTGCGCGCCGTGCTCGGCGGACCGAACCGGTTCGGTGAGCTTCATCTGCACAACGACAGCGACAGTGCGACGATCACGCTCAACGGACAGTCGGGCGACATCGAGTTCTTCAACGCGGACTTCGCCGAAGAGTTCGACATCGACCTCGACGCGCTCGATGCCGCGATTCCCGGCGCCGTCATGGTGCTCGGCACCTCCGGCGAAGCCGAGCTGTGCACCGAGGACTATTCGTGCGCCGCCGTTGGCGTCGTGGCAGGCGGAGGCCCGTACCGGCCGGCGCTCATCCTCGACAAGAAGGGCGGCGAACAGCGCCGTCCGATCGCCCTGATCGGCAAGGTCGGCTGCCTCGCAGATGCCAGCGAGGCTCCGATCCGAGTTGGCGACCTTCTCACGACGAGCTCCACCCCGGGCCATGCTCGGGCCGTCACCGATCGCTCGCGAGCGCTCGGCGCCGTCATTGGCAAGGCACTCAGCCCACTCGACGAAGGCACGGGCATGATCCGTGTGCTCGTCACCCTCCAGTAGTCATGCCGTTCTCCATACGACAAGACGTTTTCACCGGTCCGCCACCGATCGTCGGCGGTGCACCGGGCGGCATCGTTTCCGGCCGCTCGCTCCGCAACGAACTCGGGATTCCGGCTTCGGGCGGGAGCACGATCGACGCCGCAGTGCCCCAAGTTGCCGAGCAGAACTGGATGAGGTTCCTCGACCAAGTCCGGGCGGACACGGCCAGTGCGCCGACTCGGCTCCAGCGGAACCTGGCCATGAATCAGGCGAGGGAGTTCGACTTCCAAGCGGTCCCTGAAGCCGAGGAGTGCTTCCGGTGGCTCTGGAAGCTCGTGCGGGCAGCGCGAGCCCTGAAGGCTCGGCACAAGGACGAGATCAAGGACGACATCAAGCTCGGCTACAAGCACATTGCTCGGCTCGCGTACGGCGCAATCCCGAGCGAGTTCGGCGGGATCGTCACCTTCGAACGCATCGTCGAGCGAAGCGACGAGCGGTTCGTGATCTTCAGCGATCATCACTTCACGAACTTCCCGAACATGCCCAACTACTTCTTGGAGAACAACTTCGAGCTGTACCTGCGAGTGCTCGACCACTACGCAACGACCGACTACTGCCTGGTCGAGAACGGCGATGTCGAGGACTGCATCCTGTGGGAACCGACGCCGGATGAGTCCCGGGATCTGTGGCGGACCGCCGCGTGGGATGCGGCCGGACGAGTGCGTCCGATCGATCCCGACGCAGGTCGCTGGGAAGACTTCATGCGGATGCGTGCCGATCGGCGCCTGCGGGTACTTGAGGACATCGACAGCGAGTTTGGGCCGTATTACCAGCGCATCCGTGACAACTTCCGTGCCGACGACCGCTACGTGCGACTGTCTGGCAACCACGACACCTACACAAACAATGTGCACGAGGAAGATCTGCTGGCACACATCAGCAGCAAGATCGACGCACCGATCCATGACGTGTTGCGGATCCATCGGGGCGCGCTCGATGCGCCCGACAACATCACGCACCTCGTGATGCACGGGCATCAGATCGACACCGCGTGCTTGCAGCACGGCGAGACGCCGTGGGCTCTCACGCTCGGCGAGGTGTTTTCGGAGTGCCTGTCCTGGGCGTTCCAAGGCCCCGACCGGTTCTGGAAAGAGTTCGACTCGAATCGCTGGCACGTCAAGGACGAGCCGTACCCGTTCAACAACACCTTGGCGACGGCCGACCACGTCTCGGTTCTCGTGGCGAGTGCCAAGGCCCTCGAAGATCTCGACGACGACGAGATGGACGAGGTCGAGCGTGACTTCCTGCAGACGCTGCTGGCGGGCACGATTCTCGGCAACCACGATCGCGACTGGTTCGAGCTGGCCCTCGGCAACGAGATCGCATGGGAGTACTTCGAGCTCGATCGGGCCGCCGAGATCTTCGGGATGGAAGTCCTGACCGGCGAAGATCAGTGGAAGTTCCGGCACATGGCCGAGGACACCTTGTGCGTCGATTACGTGGATCTCCTCACCGAGATGTACGAGCAAGACAAGGAATCAGGACGCACCGTGCCCCCGGTCTCCGAGATGCCGAAGATCGTGCTCGGCCACACCCACGAGGTGCGGCAGAACTCGGCGATGCCTGGTGGCGACCCGTCTGATGCAACCTCGCTGTACCTCAACACGGGTTCGGCCGGCAGGTTCGCTGGCTTGATCTGGGGCGTCGAGATTGACGGTGACGAGGAGCGGGTCATCTCGTGGTCCGAGACGGTCGAAGGGCGGTTGCGCAAGATCGTGTGGACCCCCGACGGCGATCAACTCGTGCCAGGTCCGAGCACCGAATTCTGATCGTCAGCGGTTCGTGATTACGCCTTGGGGAGTAGTCCCCAAGGTGTAACGAACCGTTTCGAGGCACGTCTAGAGTTTCAACCTCAACGAGCCGTTCGGCTTCTTCATAACCTCACATACAAGGCGGAAACATGACTGCATTCACCACGATCACTCGCGCGTTCGCAGCCCTGCTGATGGCGGCGCTCGTCGCCACGGCATGCGGCGGCGGCACAAGCGAAGCGGACCAAGAGTTCGTCGACGCGATCATCGCGTCGGGCACCGAAGAGTTCCCTGACAACGTCGACGTCACGTGCATCGCCGAGGGCATGGTCTCGGGTCTTGGCGGCGCCTCGGGCATCGAGGACAAGTACGGCCTGACCCCGGCATCGTTCGCTGATGACATCGACGTCGAGATGCAAGAAGACGATGCTCGCAAGGTCGTCGACAACATGTGGGAATGTGACGGCCTCGCCGACTCGTTCTACACCGACGTTGCTGGCAGCGACGATGCCGAGCTCGTCGGCTGTCTCAAGGAGAACATCAGTGACGGCAACGTGAAGACGCTGCTCGTCTCGGGCTTCATGGGCGACAGCGGCGCCGAACTCGAAGAGTCGGTCGAAAACGACTTCGAGGCAGAGCTCATGGCAGCGTTCGGTAACTGCGACCTCGGTTAAGCAACACGCTGAACGGCCGGGTCGGTGCTGCAAGCGCAGCGCTGGCCCGGCCTTCTTCGCGTCTCGGCCAGTGTGGAGAACGGTGCGGCCGTTCGGCGTTACGGCAGTCGGTTACTGAAGAACAGCGAGAGCGCCGCAGCGATCGCAATGAGCAGCATTGCTCGGCCGCTGAACCAGCTGCCGACGAGTACCCGTGCTTCTTCGGTCGCAACCGCGGAACCAATGTCGGTATAGATCGCGGTCAGCTCGTCGGTCGTCGCGGCTTCGAAGAACTCGCCGCCGGTGCCGTCGGCGATCTCTGCCAGCGCTCGTTCGTTGACGGGCACCGGGAACGCAGGGTTGCCGGGGAGTTCGACGGTGCCCTGGTCGGTGCCAAACGCGATGGTCGACACGGCGATGCCGGCGGCACGGGCCGCATCAACGGCGACCGCGTCGGGCCGGCCGACCTGGGTCTCGCCATCACTCATCAGCACGATCCGTGCCGGCGGTGCGTCGCCTTCGAACTCGGTGATGAAGTCCTCGAGCGCACTCAAGCTGGCCAGGATCGCCTCGCCGATGGCGGTCGATTCGCCCAGATCGAGTGATTGCACTGCGGAACGCACCGCGGCGCGATTCTGGGTGGGCGGTACACGCACGCTCGCGATGCCGTTGAAGCTCACGAGGCCGATGTTGATCTCAGGTGGGACTTCGTCGAGGAACGCGGTCGCAGCGGCCTTTGCGCCGTCGAACCGGTTCGGCGTGACGTCTTCGGCTTGCATCGACAGCGATGTGTCGATGGCCAACATAATGGTTGCTCGCTCGCTCGGGACCTCGGTGACGGCTGCGGGTTCGGCGTACGCAAGGACCGCGAGCGCGAGGCCGCTGAGTAGAAACAGCGCCGGGATATGGCGGCGCCAGCCGGGGCGCTCGGGGGCGATCTTGTCGAGGAGCTTGACCTGGGTGAAGCGGACGGCGGCGTTGCGACGCACGAACTGCATAGCCACGTAGGCGACGAGCAGCACACCGAGAATGGCGAGCCACCACAAGCGGCCGACTTCGAGGAACTCAAGATTGTCGGGCGGGTTGAAGCCTGACGACCACAGCCCGGTATCGCCGCTGTTCATCGCGTTCTCTTTCTCAAGGTCTGGCTCATCAGTGCCCGGCTCGTCGGTTCATTGCTCATCGGATCTGGGCTCCCGAGGTCGCAACAAAGCGGACAACGTCGTGGAGCCAGTCCCGATCCGTGGAGAGCTGTAAGTGGCGGGTGCGTGTCGAACGCATGGTCTGGGCGATCTCTTCGCGCTGTTCGAGCGCTGCTTCGGCGAAGCGTTCTCGCACTCGACGGCTACCGGTGTGGATCTCGCGCCGCTGGCCGGTCTCGGGATCGACGACGGCAAGGCTGCCGACATTCGGCAGTTCCATTTCGCGAGGGTCGACGATCTCGACGGCCATCATCTGATTGCGGATGCCGACTCGCTTGAGTTCAGATTCCCAATCGCTGTCGTCGATGAAGTCGCTGATGACCGCGCGCAAGCCCGTTCGGCGATGGGGGCCGCGCAGCCGAGCGATGCCGTCGGCGAGCGTGACTTCGGAGCGGTCACCACGAGGAGCTGTCAGAACCTGCTCGACGATGTGCAGCACGTGGTCGCGGCCTTGCTTGGCCGGAATGCTCTCGATGCCATCGGGGCGGATCAGCTCGGCTCCGAACCGGTTGCCGATGCGCAGCGTCAAGAAGCCGATCGCGGCGGTCGCTGCGGCGACGAGGTCGCGTTTCTCGCTGTCGGCTGTTCCGAAGTCGAGGCTCGGCGTCAGGTCGATCGCGACGGCCGTCTCGAGCTCTCGATCGGCGATGGTCTGGCGGATGTAGGGCTCAAGCATGCGAGCCGTGACGTTCCAGTCGATGCGTCGTACATCGTCGCCCGGTTCGTAGCGGCGAGTTTCGCCGGGCTCCGAACCATGCCCAGGAACGAGCCCCCGGTAATCGCCCTGGAGCAGGCCATCGAGACGCATCGTGATGTCGAGCTCAAGACGGCGCAGCACGTTGCTGACCGCCTCGCGGCGGTCGAGCCACGGGTGCTCATAGGTCGGTTCGGCTTCGGCTCGAGACGATCGTCCGAACCGAGGTCGGGGGAGGGCCACTCTTGGTCAGACCTCAGCCAGCTGCGCTGGAGCCGTAGGTCGGCTCTTGTGATGGTGCGACCCGAGGGGCGGGCACGGTCGCCAGAATCCCGGCGACCACATGGTCGGCGGAGATGTCTCGGGCGAGTGCCTCGTAGGAGAGCACGAGCCGGTGCCGCATGACCTCGGGGGCCACGTCGAACACGTCTTGGGGCAACACGTAGTTGCGGTTGCGGATCACGGCGAGGGCGCGAGCGGCGGCCACGAGACCGAGACTCGAACGGGGGCTCGCTCCGTAGCTGATCATCGGCGCCAGGTCGCCAAGTCCGTAGGCCGAGGGATCGCGTGTTGCCAGCGTCAGGCTGACGGCGTAGTCGACGACGTTGCGATCGACGTAGACGTTCTTGGCGATCTCTTGGAGCTCGATGAGTTCGTCGAGCGTCAGGACCTGTGCGGCCTGTGGCGGGTTCACACCCATGCGCTGGACGATCTCGACCTCTTCGGCCGGCGTCGGATAGTCGATGACGATCTTCATCAGGAAGCGATCCTGCTGGGCCTCGGGCAGCGGGTACACGCCCTCGGACTCGATCGGGTTCTGGGTCGCCATCACGATGAATGGCTTGGGTAGCGGGAAGGTCTGGCCGCCGATGCTGACCTGCTTCTCGGCCATTGCTTCGAGCAGGGCCGACTGGACCTTGGCTGGGGCACGGTTGATCTCGTCAGCCAGCACCATGTTGGCCCGCAGCGGACCGAGTTCGATGTCGAACGTCTCGGTCGATCCTCGCCAGATACGAGTACCGACGATGTCGGCGGGGAGCATGTCGGGCGTGAACTGCAAGCGGACGAACGAACCGCCGACGACCTTGGACAGGGTCTCGACGGTGAGTGTCTTGGCGATGCCCGGGACACCTTCGAGCAGGCAGTGGCCACCGGCGATGAGGCACACGAGGATGCGTTCGAGCATGCGCTGTTGGCCAACGACGACTCGCTTGACCTCGAACAAGACCTCTTCGAGCGGCGTCGAAGGCAGTTCTTCGGTGGCTCCAACGATCGGCGTTGGTTGGGTGGCGACCGCTTGGGCAGCGACAGCTTGCACTGGCGCCGAAGCCGTGCTGAAGGACGACGGCGGGGCCGGCGCACCGGCGACGGGGGTTGCCGGGCTATCCGGCGGAACCGGAGGGGGAGGAGCCGGACGGTTGGTCGGCGGGGGAGGAGGCGGTGGAGTCGATCCGGTCGGCGGCGGCGTCGATGAAGACGGCGTGCCGCTCGGAGGTGGTGGAGTCGAATCGGTCGCCATCGGATCCTCGGGTCGAAGAAGGCCACAACGGGCCACGGTGGAGGTCCACGACGACCTAGATGGCAGGCGCCGTGGGGAGCCAAGGGTAGAGGGGCTCACGGTCCGATGGGCTTCGGCCCCCAGACGAGGGACCGCCTGCCCCAGAACCGAACCGCCCGAGGACGACCCGCCCCGGTGTCGGCGATCCGGTCCGGTAGTTTTCGAGTGTGCGCATTCTCGTCGTCGATGACGAAGTTGAACTTGCTGAAGCGATCGCCCGTGGCTTGCGCCGCGAGGGGTACGCCGTCGACCTCGCCCATGACGGCGAAGAGGCCCTCGACAAGGCCCGGCTCACGCCGTACGACCTCATCTGCATGGACATCACCATGCCGAAGATGGACGGCCGTGCGGTGACTCGGGCCATCCGGGCCGAACCGCAGCACGACGAGCCACCCCGCATCCTGATGCTCACCGCCCGAGACGAGGTCACCGATCGCGTCGCCGGTCTCGATGATGGCGCTGATGACTACCTCGTCAAGCCGTTCGCCTTCCCCGAGCTGTCGGCCCGAATCCGAACGCTCATGCGCCGCGACGCCGCTTCGTCGGGCTCGATGCTCGTCGTCGGTGACATCGAACTCGACACCGCCGCCCACGCCGTGAGCCGGGCGGGCACGCCGATCAGCCTGACCTCGAAAGAGTTCGCCCTGCTGCGCTATTTCATGGCCCAGCCCGGCGTCGTTATCTCCCAGGAAGAACTGCTCGACCACGTGTGGGACGAGAACGCTGACCCGTTCACGAACACCGTGCGGGTCACGGTCGGAACCTTGCGGCGCAAGCTCACCGTTGACGGAACCGACGCTCCGATCGAAACCGTGATCGGCGCGGGCTACCGGCTGCTCGGCGACGCCAGCTGACCGCCATGACGACGGAACCGACCACGGCCGGGGGCCAGCAGGGCCTCGTGCCGCCAACGACAGCTGCAAGCGACGACGGCGGGTTCCTGCCGAACGCGCTGCGGTCGGTCCGGTTCCGGCTGACATTGCTCTACTCGGTGATGCTGTTCGGCGCGGCGTCGATCGTCGTAGGTGGCATCTATTGGGGCCTGTCCCGCAGCCTCGACGATCAGATCTCACGAGAGATGGCGATCCGAGAGAGCGGCACGATCGCCTTCGACGTCGAACAAGACCTGTATGAACAGCGTCGAGAGTTCGAGATTCTGGTCGACCAGCGAACCCTCGAAACGCTCAGGACCTATTCGATCGCCGGGCTCGGCGCACTCTTCATCATGAGCTTCGGCGTGGGCTGGTTCACCGCCGGGCGAGTCCTGATGCCGATCGGACGCATCACCCGAGTCGCCCGCGACATCCAAGCGACCGACCTGAGTCGCCGCATCGGTTTGCTCGGTCCCAACGATGACCTCAAGCAGCTCGCCGACACCTTCGACGCCATGCTCGACCGTCTGCAAGGTGCGTTCGACAACCAACAGCGGCTCATCCACGACACCTCACACGAGTTGCGTAACCCGCTGGCCGTCATGCGCACGAACCTCGACGTGACGTTGAGCGACCCCGGGTCAACGCTTGAGGACTATCAGCACACGGTCGAAGTCGCGCAACGATCGAGCGAGCGGATGTCGAAACTCGTCGACGATCTGCTCGCGTATGCCCGCCACGAAGCGACCACGCGAGTCGAAGGGCCGGTTGATGTCACCCGACTCGTCAGGAACTTGGTCGACGAGTTCGTTGGCCCTGCAGACGCCACTGGACTCGAACTCGCAATCGACGTCGAACCGGACCTGCGCGTGGTGGGTCACGCCCGATCGCTCGAGCAGGCTGTCGCCAACCTGCTCGCCAACGCCGTTCGCTTTGCGCCTCACGGGACCGCCATCAGTGTCACCGCCGGAGCCGACAGCGGGTGGGTGTGGATCACGGTGGCCGATCGGGGGCCCGGCATCGATCCTGAGAATCGCGAGCGCGTGTTCCAGCGCTACGTGCGTGCCGGTGAGGGCGAAGCTGGACGGCCACACCTGGCTGGCGGCAAAGGCTCTGGTCTCGGACTCGCCATCGTCCGCGAGATCGTCCAAGCCCATCGAGGCGAGGTCTCGGTTCTGGACACGCCCGTTGGCGCGACGTTCGCGATGTGGCTGCCACGACTGGTCGACGACGAGACGACGGGCGAGTTCCGCCTGCGACGTCCGCGTCCTCGGCGCAAGCAGCCAGCTCAACAGCCGGTCGCGTAGCTGCAGGGCGTTGGGCCAACTGGCCCACGGCCAGCGACCCAACGAAAGGGCTCCGAGCCTTTAACACCATCTTTCGATTGGGCTTACAGCCGCTTTCGCCTCCGCGACATAGTTTCGTGTTGTGGACGAACCAACCCCTCCCCCAACCGGTTCCCAACCTGAGCAGGATCTCCCCAAGCCGCCGATCTGGCAGGAGCGCCAACGTCAGGCCCGACCGAGCCAGACACCGCCGGACATCTCCATTCCTGGCACCGTGTCTCCCGCTGCTGCCCGCCCCGCCCCGCCAGCACCACCGGCCGTCGACCCTCGACCTGCCCCTCCGGCCCCGCCCGCTGCTCCGACTACGCCGACTGCTCCTCCTGTTACGGCTCGCCCTGCACCGCCCGCACCGGTGGACCCGCGACCTGCTCCACCCGTTGTTCCCGCCGCCGCTCCTGGCCCCGCTTTCGAACAGCGTTCCTTCATGCGCCCAGCCTCGGGCGAAACCGTTGCCGGTGGACGTCCCGACTGGCCGGCGATGCCGCCCACGACCGGAACCGCTGCCACCGCATCGACGACCCCTCACACAAGTCTGACCAGTCCCCACGCGCCGCCTACTCCTCCCGCACCCCGGCGGCGTGTGGGGCTGGTCTTAGTCAGCCTGTTCGCCTTGATCGGCCTCGCTGCAGGTGCGTTCTTCTTCGGCCGTTCGGTCGGAACTGACGAGAACGCCAACGTGCCGGTCGCTGCGCAAGCCGCCGACGAGCAAGTCATCCCCGCACCAACCGAGATCCCGCCGACTCCGGTGCCGGCCACGCCCGTACCTCCCACGGCCGTGCCCGAACCGGAGTCGGCTACGCCGAACGACTCGTCACTTCCCGTTCCTCCGCCCGTCGTCCCCGACGATGCCGAGGAACCGGTCGCTGCGGTCGCTCAGGCCGTCGCCCCCGCCGTCGTACTCATCCAGAATGATCAGGGCCAGGGCTCTGGCATCATCTACGACGCATCGGGCCTGATCCTCACGAACGCTCACGTGGTCGGCCAGGCCACCGACGTGTCGGTGCAGTTGGCCTCGGGTATTCGAGTCCCGGGCGTCGTGCTTGGCGCCGACACGAACACCGATGTCGCCGTCGTCCAGATCGACACCGATGCCGAGTTCGGCGTCGCACCACTTGCTCCAGAAAGCACCGTCGAAGTCGGCCAGCTCGCCGTGGCGATCGGTAGCCCGTTCGGTCTCGAGCAGACCGTCACATCGGGCATCGTCAGCGCCAAGGGTCGGGTCGTCGGCACCGTCGCCATGATCCAGACCGATGCGCCGATCAACCCCGGTAACTCCGGCGGTGCTCTCGCTGATCGCCAGGGCCGAGTGATCGGCATGAACACCTCGATCCGCACCGACGGCTCGGGTGGCAACATCGGCGTCGGCTTCGCCATCCCCGCTGACACGATGCTGCTGGTCGCTGAACGCATCATCGCCGGCGACTCGCTCGAGCAGGGCTACCTGGGCGTCACGGGTGCCACGCCGCTGCTCGGTCAGCCGGGCGTCGTCGTGCAAGAAGTGCTTCCAGACACCGGCGCCGCAGCTGCCGGTGTGCTTCCGGACGATCTGATCGTCGGCTTCAACGGCATCGAGATTCGCAGCATGGGCGACCTCGCCGCTGCGGTCCGCCTGCAAGCCCCGAACGCCACCGTGGCGGTCGATCTGCTCCGAGGCGGCACGCCGATCACCGTTCAGGTCACGCTCGGGATCTTGCCGAGCTGATGCTTCCGCTCCGGCCCGCGCCGGACGAACACGAGGGCCGCACCTCGCCACCGATCTCCTCGTCGCCGAGGCCGGTCGTGGCGGTGCGGTCCAATGTCGTTTTCGAGCTTCGCAACGTGATCGGCGCATCGGGCGGCACGCTTCGGCCGTAGCCTGACCGGGTGTCAACGCTCGTCTTGATTCTCATCATTCTTGCCGCGCTGCTGGTCATTGGCGGCGCCGCATTCGTTCTCCGTGGCCGACGCTCTGTAGAGCTGCCGCAGCCGACCCGCACGCCCGAGGTCAAGGCTCCGCCCGCCGAGGAAGCAGCCGATACCGCAGAAGCGGTGCTCGATGACGTCGACGTCGACGAAGCCCCCGAGCTCGTCGAAGACGACCTCGTTGAAGACATCGTCGAAGACGAGGTCATCGAAGAAGAGGAACTCGTCGAAAAGGCGACGTTCCGCGACCGCTTGTCCAAGGCCCGCGAAGGACTCGCTGGAGCACTCGGTGGACTCCGTGGCCGCAAGGTCGACGAAGAAGCCTGGGAAGAGCTCGAAGAGGCCCTGATCCTCGCCGACGTCGGTGTGCCGACCACGATGCGCATGCTCGAACGAGTCCGCGAACGCTGCAAAGAAGACAAGATCACCGACTTCGACGGTGCGCTGACGCTGCTTCGCGAAGAGATGGAAACCGAACTCGGCGACAGCGACATCTCGCTGGCGATCGACGGCGAACCTGCGGTCTGGATGTTCGTCGGCGTCAACGGCGTCGGCAAGACCACAACGATCGGCAAGCTCGCCAAGCGCGAAACCGACAGCGGTCGCGATGTCGTCCTCGCCGCCGGTGACACCTTCCGTGCCGCTGCGGCCGAACAGCTCGAGACCTGGGCCAATCGCTGCGACGCTGGCTTCATCCGCGGCAGCGAAGGTGCCGACCCAGGCTCGGTCATCTTCGACGCCGTCGAACACGCCGCAGCTCGCAACGCCGACCTGGTGCTTGCCGACACGGCCGGCCGCCTCCATAACAAGGCCAACCTGATGGAGGAACTCTCCAAGGTCCGCCGAGTTGCCGAAAAGGGCGCTGGCAAGGTCAGCGAAGTTCTACTCGTGATCGATGCAACGACCGGTCAGAACGGCATGAACCAGGCCAAGCAGTTCACCGAGTCCGTCGATGTCACGGGCATCGTGTTGACCAAACTCGACGGCTCCGCCAAGGGCGGCATCGTGCTCGCGATCCAGTCTGAGCTCGGCATCCCGGTCAAGCTCGTCGGTCTCGGTGAAGGCATCGAGGACCTGGTCGAGTTCGACGCCGGCGAATTCGTCGACGCCCTGTTCGCCTAGCCCCGAAGATCTAGTCTGCAGCCATGGCCTCACGTAGGAAGAAGCGCAAGCTCCAAGACGTCGATCCACTCGGCGGGTTCTCGATGGAAGAGCTGTTCGGTCTCGCGCCGGTCTCCGATGTCGAGAAGAAGCAGGGCGTGATCGGCAAGATCATCGGGCTTCCGTTCCGGATCTTCGGCATGCTGGTTGCGCTGCCGTTCAAGCTGATCAAGGCCGTGCTGATGCTGCCGGTTCGCTTGGTCAAGGCGATCCTGCCCTCCAAGAAGTCGGAGTAGCTCGCTTAGCTTGCGTGACGGGTTTCAGCCGCCGTCACGCCGCTGCGTCCAGTTCCCGCGTCGCAAGATCCACGTTTGGTTGATGCCGACTTCGCCCGGTGCAACGATCGGCTGCTCAACCTCTTCGGTCAGCGTGTAGCCGAGCCGCTGCGGCACCCGAGCGCTGAGCTCGTTGGCCTTATCGGTGTGGATCTCGACCCGCTCGATGCCATCCACACCGAAAGCAGTGTTGGTGAGCACCTGGCTGAGTTCCGTCGCATAGCCATGGCCGCAGTGGTCCACATGGATCCAATAGCCGATCTCGATGCCACCTGGCCCGACTCGGTTGTGTAGACCCGTGCCGCCGACGGCCTTGCCGGTTTCGGCAAGAAACACGCCGTAGACGCGATCCTTGCCGTCGGCCGCGTCGTTGCACCACTGTTCGATCAAGGCTCTTCGTTCCTCGACGGTCTGAGGCTCGAACGCGATCCATGGCATCCACGGCCGCAGATGATCGACGCTTGCCGTGACCGCAGCGTGCAAGAGCGGAGCGTCGTCAGACTCCCAGGAACGGATCACAAGCCGCTCCGATTCGATCCGATCCGGGAACACGGGACCAGCTTCTGCGTTGCTCACCGCATGAGCTTCTCACAGCGCTCAACCGACCGCTGCGGGGTTTCGACAACCTGCACACGCACAGATCAGGAGGCCCAGATGCGGACCGAACCTGCACCGCTAGTCTTTGATCACCATGTTTGATTCGCTATCCGATCGGTTTGAGGGCATCTTCAAGGGCCTTCGCGGCAAGGGCAAACTGCGCGAGTCCGATGTCGACGAAGCGCTCCGTGAGATCCGCCTCGCCCTCCTCGAGGCCGACGTCAACTTCCAGGTCGTCAAGAACTTCCGCGACCGTGTCAAAGAGCAGGCCACTGGCGCCAAGGTCCACGAGGCCCTCAACCCGGCCCAGCAGATCATCAAGATTGTCCACGACGAGCTGATCAACACGCTCGGTGGCGACACGATGCAGATCAGCTTCGCGCCGAAGCCGCCAACCGTCGTGCTCATGGCCGGCCTCCAAGGTGCCGGTAAGACGACCAACTCCGGCAAGCTCGCCCTCTGGTTCAAGAGCCAGGGCCGCAACCCGCTTCTCGTCGGTGCCGACCTCCAGCGTCCTGCCGCCGTCGAACAGCTCCGCACGCTCGGTGCCCAGATCGACGTCCCGGTCTTCAGCGAGCCGAGCGATCCCGTCGAGGTCGCCCGCTCGGCCATGGCTCACGCTGCCGACACGGGCCGCGACGTCGTCATCGTCGATACCGCCGGTCGTCTCTCCATCGACGAAGAGCTGATGCAGCAGGTC
>CALDGN010000188.1 GCA_937942965.1 uncultured Acidimicrobiales bacterium
GTCGGACTACTTGCCATGGAGTCCCTCCGCCGCCGCCCCGACAGCCCCGCCACCCCCTCGTGACGCAACCCGCGATTCGCAGCGTTTCGGACGTCACGGTGGTTGGGCGCCTCGCTCCGGCCGTGAGCCCAATACCCTGACCGTTGTGACACGCCGCGTCGCCGTCCTGGGTTCGACTGGGTCCATCGGGACACAAACCCTCGACATTGTGCGTACGGCGAACGCCGCCGCAGCTGCTCGAGGCGATGCGCCGACGTATCAAGTCACCGCCATCGGAGCGACCGGCCGCAACCCCGAAGTCCTGCTCGCGCAGGCCGTCGAGTTCAACGTCCCGCTCGTTGCCGTGAGCGATCCAGCAGCAGCTCCCGCCGTTGCCGACGCAGTCGCTGACGCAACGGTGGTCGCGGGCGAAGACGGCTTCCGGGCCGCGTGCGCTGACACCGATGTCGTCATCAACGGCATCGTCGGCTTCGCCGGCCTCGCCGTAACACTCGAAACGCTGCGCCTCGGCGGACGCCTGGGACTCGCGAACAAAGAATCTCTGATCGCTGCCGGCCCGGTCGTGCAGAAGATCCGCAACACCCCCGGCGCCGAACTCATCCCCGTCGACAGCGAACACTGTGCACTGCACATGTGTCTGCGCTCGAACGAATCGTTCGACGGAACCCGACTCGACCAGGTGCGGCGCCTGGTGGTGACCGCAAGCGGCGGCCCCTTCCGTGAGTACACGGCCGACCAGCTCGCCGGCATCACCGTCGAACAAGCGCTGAACCACCCGACGTGGTCGATGGGCCCCAAGATCACGGTCGACTCGTCGACGCTCATGAACAAGGGCCTCGAAGTCATCGAAGCCAACGAGCTCTATCACGTCGGCTTCGACCGCATCGACGTCGTCGTGCACCCGCAATCGGTGATCCACTCGATGGTCGAATACACCGACGGCGCCACCATGGCCCAACTGTCGATGCCCGACATGCGGCTATGCATGGCCTACGCGCTCGACTACCCCGACCGCCACGTGCAGCCCTACGGCGGCATCGACTGGACCGAACTCAGCCGCCTCGACTTCTCGACGCCCGACACCAACCTGTTCCCGTGTCTGGCGCTGGCCTACACGGCCGGCCGAATGGGCGGAACCGCACCTGCAACGCTCAGCGCCGCCAACGAGGTTGCTGTCGAAGCGTTCCTCGAAGGCCAGATTGCCTGGACCGAGATCCCCCGCGTCGTCGAGGCCGTTCTCAACGACCATGATGTTGTCGATGATCCCGATCTCGATGCTGTCTTGGCCGCCGATGCCGAGGCTCGAGTTCGGGCTGCGGAGCACCTGACTCGATGACCCCCGACCCGACGATCGTCGCCCCTGAAGAACCGCCGACGTGGGCGCCCGACGATTCGCCGCAGCCACCTTCCTCCGACGTCGCCGCTGACCAGAACGACGCCGCTCAACAGGACAATGGCTCGTTGCCGCTCCTGCTCGGCTTCATTGCGCTGTTCATTGCGCTCGGCGCATTCCGCAGCTGGTGGATCCCCGGCATCATCGTCGGCCTGCTGTTCACGCTGTTCATGCACGAGCTGGGGCACTTCGTAACCGCCCGCATGATGGGCATGAAGGCCACCGAGTTCTTCCTCGGGTTTGGCCCCAAGATCTGGTCGTTCAACCGAGGCGAGACCGAGTACGGCATCAAGGGCATTCCCGCCGGCGCCTACGTCCGAATCGTCGGCATGACCAACCTCGACGACATCGACCCGGCCGAAGAACACCGCACCTATCGATCCCAGCCCTGGTGGCAGCGGATGGTCGTGATCTGCGCTGGTTCTGCGATGCACTTCTTGATGGCGCTCATCGCGCTCGTCGTGCTGTTCGGCGCCTACTCGTACGCCGGTTTCAACGGCCCGCCATGGGAAGTCGACCGCATCGTCGAAGGCTCATCAGCGGACGAGATCGGTGTCGTCGCGGGCGACCGGATCACACGGTTCGACGGCGAGAGCTTCGACACGTGGAACGGCTTCGGCGACCTGGTGCGGGCCACGCCGGTCGGCCCAATCGAGATCGAAGTTGAACGAGAGGGCGAAACCCTTGTACTCGCCGGCGAACTCGGTGCTCGCTCCGGCGACGTCGTCGGTGCTGGTTTCGGCATCTTGATGAACGAAGACCGAGCCAGCCAAGGCTGGACCATCGAAGCGCGCCGCACCGACAGCAACGCCGACGAGTTCGGCCTCGAAGTCGACGACGTGATCCTTCGGACCGAAGGCATCGCTCGTCCGAGCCAGCTGGCGTTCGCGAACCTGCTCCAAGAACGCGAAGGCGACGCGATCGACATCGTTGTCTTGCGCGACGAGACCGAAGTCGAGCTCAGCGGCGTCATCGAGCTGGACCGCCGCGACCCCTTCCGAGGGTTCTTAGGCGTCGGCGCACGCTTCGTCGACGAACCTGATCCGGGCTGGGGCGAATCGATCGGGCTCGCTATCCAAGACTTCGGCACGGTTTCTCGTACGAACCTCAGTGGCATGGCTGCGTTCTTGAACCCGCTCAGCTGGTTCGGCGACGACAACTCGACAGCGCCGCCAGCAAACGCTTCGCCAACGACGCCAGCGCCCGCGCCACCCGAAAACGGCGACGCCAATCGTCCGGTCTCCATCATCGGCATCGCTCGCCTGTTCGCCGAAAGCGAATCAGCGGACCAGGTCCTGTACCTGTTCATGATCGTGAACATCTTCGTCGGACTGTTCAACTTGGTGCCGTTACTACCGCTCGATGGCGGTCACGCCGCCCTCGCAACTTGGGAACGCGGCATCCAACTCGTGACTCGCAACGACGACTACCGGGTCGATGCAGCGAAGCTGATTCCGATCACCTGGGTGGTCATCATCATCCTCGTGCTGATCGGCTCGTGGGCCGCAGCGCTCGACATCTTTGCCTGGCCGGCCTAATCGACCGGACCGAACCTCCGAAAAGAACCCTTATGGACATCACGCCCGCAGCAGAACGTCGACCGACTCGCCAGATCATGGTCGGTTCCGTCCCGGTCGGCGGTGACGCGCCCATCACGGTGCAGTCAATGACGACCACCAAGACGGCCGACGTCGAGGGCACGCTGGCCCAGATCTACTCGTTGGCCGCAGCTGGCGCCGACATTGTCCGCTGCACCTGCAACGAACTCGCAGCTGCCGAGGGTCTGGCCCAGATCGTGCCTCGCTCGCCCGTGCCGATCGTCGCCGACATCCACCATCAGTACAAGATGGCGCTGGCAGCACTCGACGCGGGCGTGCAGTGCCTGCGCCTGAACCCTGGCAACATTCGCAAGCCCGAACACATCAAGGCCGTTGCCGAAGCGTGTGGCGAAAAAGGCGTGCCGATCCGCATCGGCGTCAACGGCGGTTCGCTGCATCCGGATCTCTACGAGAAGTACGGCGGCACGGTCACCGCAGCGGCGATGGTCGAATCCGCCCAGCAAGAGATGGCCTACTTCGACGAAGTCGGCTTCGATCAGATCAAGATCTCGGTCAAAGCCTCGTCGGTGCCACTCATGATCGAGGCGTACCGCGAGCTCTCCAAGGTCACCGACCATCCGCTCCACCTCGGCGTCACCGAAGCCGGCCCGCCGCCGAACGGTTTGATCAAGTCGACCGCCGGCATCGCCACGCTGCTCGCCGAGGGCATCGGCGACACCATCCGCTACTCGCTGACTGCCGACCCGGTCCAAGAAGCCCGTGCTGGCCGAGCCCTGCTCGAATCGATGGGCCTGCGCGAACGCAAGAACGTCGACCTCATTGCCTGCCCCTCGTGCGGTCGTGCCGAGATCGACGTGTACGACGTCGCCAATAAGGCTATGGAAGCGTTCGGAGAACGCGAGATTCCGCTCCAGGTCGCCGTTATGGGCTGCGTGGTGAACGGGCCCGGCGAAGCACGCGACGCCGACCTCGGCATCGCAGCCGGCAACAAACGCGGCCACCTGTTCGTCAAGGGCCAGAACGTTGCCGTCGTGCCCGAAGACGAGATGGTCGACGCGCTCGTCGAGTGGGCCGAGTTCATGCATGAGCACGGCGCCGAAGCGGCGCTCGCTCGTGCCGACACGGTCAAGGCTGCTCGCGAAGCTGAACGCGATCGTGCGCTCCAGCTCGAAGACAAGGGCGAAGACGCCAACGACGCCGAAGCCAAGATCGAGCTGATCCGCAAGCGCTGACGATCCGCTCCAAAGGAGTCCGGCAGCGAATCAGCGAGCCCGCTGGTAGGGCGCTGCCAGCACGCTGTCCATCGCAGCTTCGCCTGCACTCCCAATCGATCTCGGATCGCGTTGCAGCGCTGGTTGATGTGGCGAGGCCCATGCTGGCCCGGTGACAAGAGCTCGCACCCTTGGCCTAACGCTGAGCACCGAGTAGATCGCCCCGATCAGCGCGGGCCCGCCAATCGTGGCCGCGAACATCGCGGTCCAGATCTGGGGCGTCTCGGGCTCGACGAGGATCACGCCGAGACACGACAGCAGGTAGGCGCCCATGACGGTCAGGAACAGCGGCTCCAGGTAGGGGCCGAGTCGGGTGCTGCCTGGTCGGACCATGCGTTCGCCCATCTGCCAGCCATTGAAGTAGGCAAGATCGTTCAGCACGTTCTCGGCCTGTTCCCCCAACGTGATCTCGGTGATGTGGCGTTTCCCATTGCGGTCCGGGCCGGTGAGCTGAAGCGACGTGCCGTGTGCGGCTACCAACTCGAGCGCGTCGATCAAATGGTCGCTATGGCTGACCGCCTGCTCCGATGGAATGCCGCCAGACTCGAGCCACTCGACAAGGCGATCAGCGGCCCATCGATTGGTTCCCCACATCCGCAGAAGTCGGCCGTCGGAGTGGAGGACATAGTGCGACTCGCTGTTGTCGTCCGAGATCCGCACCACGTGTCGGGTCCAGCCCTGGAAACCAGCGATCCGCACCAGAGTGAGCCCAGGATCGGTGCGGCGCGGACGACCGATGAATGCAAAGGTGCCCGCGAGCGAACCGACGACGAGCACCGCGGATACGGCAACGCCGATGAGGGCTGGGCCAGCGGCTTCGTCAAGGTCGATCGCAGGGGCATCCGGGTCATAGGACACCTGAACCGTTCGTCCGATGCGGGCCGAGCCGAACTTCTTGTACGACGCAATGACTGGTTCGCCCGCATCGGTGGTGAAGGCCACCGTGATGTCATAGAACTCGTTGTCGAGGTTGCGATGAGAGAACGTTGCGTCGACGACGATGCCATCGGCATCGCGCCGCCCATCGTCGAGCACGAACTCGCTCACGAAGCCGCCGATGCCGAACGCTAAGACGGTGATGGTTGCGGCCAGCCAGAACCAGAAGCCGTCAACGTTGATGCGTTGTGGTGGTGGTACGACGCCGCCAGCCGATCGCGCTTCGTCCACGAGCGCAGCATGGCGCTGCATCGATCGCCCGGTGAGGGCCAGGCCGACCGTTCCGAGCCAGAGCGCGATCGTGATGCCAGCACCGATTGCGTGCCTCCCGCCAGTGAGGAACAGAACCGTCGCCCCGAGCGAGAGCGCTCCGAGCACCGCTGCTCCGACGTAGGGCCGCTTCGCCATCCAACGAGCAATCGTGCGCACGACCTGGAGTGCGAAGTGTTGGAACATTCGTCCCTATCGGGCCCGCTCAGCGCGGTTTGAGACCCTCTACCCCATCTGGGCCGAACGCACCGCGACTGCGCTACACTCGGCCCCAGCACTGATCAATCGAGTTTCGAATGACAGAGCGTGGGCAGTCTTCCCGAAAGGGAAAACCCCACGCTCTTTTTCGTCATTTGGCGCTCGCACAACGACACACATCGTCGAGGAGGTGAGCACATGGGCATCGAAGACCGGGTACACGACGTCGTGGACCCCATCATCGAAGAACTCGGGCTCGAACTCGTCGACCTCGTGTACGGCGGCGGCCGGTTGAAGATCACGATCGACCATCCCGATGGCCTCGGTACCGAGAAGCTCACCAAAGCAACTCGCACCATCAGCCACGAAATGGATCTGGCCGACCCGATCAGCGGTGCATACACCCTCGAAGTCACCAGTCCCGGTGTCGAGCGCAATCTTCGCCTGCCGACGCACTACGTGCGCTCGATCGGCGAGATCGTCAGCCTCAAGCTGATGCCCAGCGGAACCGACGACCTCCGTCGTCTCAAAGGAACGCTGACTGCTGCCGACGACGACCAGGTCACGATCGAGGTTGACGGCGAGCCCGTGACCATGTCCTACGACCGGATCACCAAGGCCAAGACCGTCTTTGACTGGGGTCCCGGCCCCAAGCCCGGCAAGGGCCCAAAGTCAGCTGGCAACAGCAAGAACACGAAGCACGCGACCAAGCAAGCCGATGGCACGCCATCAGCTGGCTCCGACGCCCCAAAGAAAGGCTGAAGCGATGAATGCCGACATGATGGAGGCCCTTCAGGCCGTAGCCAGCGAGCGTGGCCTGTCGATCGACACCCTGTTCGCTGCCCTCGCCGACGCACTCGAGTCGGCCTACAAGCGCCGCCCCGATGCGTGGGAGTACTCCTGGGTCACCATTGACCCCGACACCATGGAGTTCCGCGTCTTCGCCCAAGAGCTCGATGAGTATGGCGAGCCATTCGGCGACGAGTTCGAAGTCACCCCCGACGACTTTGGCCGCATCGCCGCTCAGACGACCCGCCAGGTCATGAGCCAGCGCATCCGAGAGGCCGAGCGCGAGCTCAAGTACGAAGAGTACGCAGGCCGCGAAGGTGACATTGTCACCGGCATCATCCAGCAGACCGACAGCCGCTACACGCTGCTCGACCTCGGCCGCGTCGAAGCACTGCTTCCCCAAGCCGAGCAGGTCCCGCACGAACGCCCCGACCCGAACACGCGCCTCAAGGCCTACATCGTCGAGGTCCGCAAGACCCCGAAGGGCCCACAGATCGTGGTCAGCCGCACCCACCCGGGTCTGATCAAGCGCATGTTCGAACTCGAAGTGCCCGAGATCGCCGACGGCATCGTCGAGATCATGGCGTGCGCCCGTGAACCCGGACACCGCACCAAGATCGCCGTGCGCTCCAACGACGAGAACGTCGACCCGGTCGGCGCCTGCGTTGGTGCCCGCGGTAGTCGTGTCCGCATGATCGTGAACGAGATGAAGGGCGAGAAGATCGACATCGTCCCGTTCAGCGAGATCACCCAGGACTTCGTCATGAAGGCCCTGTCGCCCGCCAAGGTCAAAGATGTGTTGCTCGACGACACGACCGGCACCGCCACGGTGGTCGTGCCCGACTACCAGCTGTCGCTTGCGATCGGCAAAGAGGGCCAGAACGCCCGCCTCGCCGCTCGCCTGACCGGCTGGCGTGTCGACATCAAGTCCGAGACCGAAATGGCCGAAGAAAAGGCCTACGCCGAAATCGACTGGGCCGACGGCGAATGGATCGTCGACGAAGAAACCGGCGAGAACATGTGGCAGCCCGGCGGCGATGGCGAGGCGATCTCCCAGGCCGACTGGGAAAAGATGGTCAACGAAGCCGAAGGTGACGGCGCCGCCGCTGGCCCGACCGACGGCGACGCTCCTGATGGCGCAACCGATGCTGCGACCGACGACGACCATGCCGAAGACGCGGCGGGCGATGGCCCAGTGGCGTCCGACGAAGAGGAGTAGCTGCGGCTACGAGCGCCGCGGCGCCATCACGCAAGGGGCCAACGCG
Source organism: uncultured Acidimicrobiales bacterium (assembly GCA_937942965.1). GTDB lineage: Bacteria > Actinomycetota > Acidimicrobiia > Acidimicrobiales > UBA10347 > UBA10347. The sequence continues at coordinate 7,682 of CALDGN010000188.1, forward strand.
CACCTGCATTGGCTGTCGGGCTCAACGCACACCTGCGGAATTGGTTCGAGTCACCTGTGACACGAACGGTTCCGAGGTCGTGCCGCGCCTGGACCTGCGAGGGGCCGGTGGTCGCGGCGCCTGGTTGTGTCGTGATGTGGCGGCGTGCGTAACGGCTGCAGGGGAGCGGCGAGCGTTTTCACGAGCTTTTCGCCGGAAACTCGCCGATCCGCACTTCGCTGATACGCTGCTCGGCTGGTTAGCTGAGCAGGAGCAATCCCAATTCCCCTGAGGGTTTTGGGGACGGTCCTGCAAGACTGATGCCGAGCTCGCCTGCGAGCTCGCGGGAGCAACAACGGGTTCGCCCGTCGCGCCCACCCATTCGTAGTCCACCACTTGGGCTACGGCAGTAAACGAAGGAAATTAAGCCACTTGCCGAAGAAGGTACGGGTCTACGAGCTCGCTCGTGAACTCGGACTCACGAACGCCGAAACCCTCGAACTGTGCGAATCGCTCGGTATCGGGGTGAAGAGCGCCTCCTCCTCTATGGAGGAGGCCCACGCGGACCGCGCCCGCCGCAAGGCAGACCGCGAAGGCCTGCGCCGCGATCCGATCGTCGAAGACGAACCCGAAGAAGCCAAGGCCGACGAGGCCCCCAAGCAGGTCGTCTCGACCAAGAAGCCGCCGCCGCGCCGCAAGCCACCCGTTCCGGGTGCTGCTGGCGCGCCGCCTGCAGCTCCGCCGAGCCGTCCTGCACCACCAAGCCGCCCGCCTGCGCAAGCTCCAACAGCAGCCGCCGCTCCGCCGGCTGCTGCACCTGCGGCCGAAGCACCTGCTCCTGCCGCCGAGGCTCCTGCTGCTCCCGCCGCCCAAGCGCCGACACCCGCTCCTGCAGCGGACAGCGCACCGCGGCCAACGCCATCGACGCCACCGCCAGGTGGTGCACCGCCGAAGCGAGTTATCTCGTCGAGCGGCTCGAGCGGACCATCGCGACCTCGCGAAGAGGCGCCCGCCCCAGCCGCACAGGCACCCGCGCCCGCTGCACCAGCGCCAGCTCCTAAGCCGGCACCTGCTGCGGAGAAGCCGGCAGACAAGCCTGCGGACAAGAGCGAAGCGCCCGCGGACAAGGGTGACAAGCCTGAAAAGGGCAACCGTGGCGACAACACGCCGCGCCGTCCCGATCCAAACGTGGTGCCCCGCTCTGCGTCGGGTAAGCCAATTCCGCCTCCCCCTGGCCCGCCGCGTTCTGCGTCCGGCAAGCCAATTCCACCTCCTCCCGGCCGTGGTGGCCGTGGTCCCGCACCGGGTCGCCCCGGTGGCGGCAGTCGCCCAGGTGGCGGCGGTGGAGGATTCAGTCGTCCCGGTGGTGCCCCTCCTGGTGCCCGCCCCGGTGGCCCTCCAGGCCGTGGCGGTCCCGGTCGCAATCAGCGTCCGCCCCGTCGTCGTCGGAGCCGTCGTCGTCGTCGTTCGCTCGAAGAGCTGCGTCCGGTCGACGTTCCGACCTACACCCCCGAAAACGCTCCCGTGCCCGAGGGCACGGTCGTTATCGAGCGTGGTGGTACGGCACAAGACGTTGGTCCCAAGCTCATGCGCACGGCCTCGGACATCGTCCGTTGGCTGCTGATCAACGGCGAAATGGTCATGGCCACCCAGGCCTTGACCGACCAGCAGGTTCAGGACTACGCCGATTCACTCGACGTTGAGATCCGCATTGTCGAACCGGGCGAAGAGCGCGAAGAAGAAATGCGCGACATGCTCGACGTCGAGGATCTCGACGAGCGCGAGGGCGAAACCCGTCCGCCGGTCATCACTGTCATGGGTCACGTTGACCACGGCAAGACCAAGCTGCTCGACGTCATTCGCAGCGCGAATGTTGTCGCCCGCGAAGCCGGTGGCATCACCCAGCACATTGGTGCGTACCAGGTGATGCACGAGGACAAGCCGCTGACGTTCATCGATACACCAGGCCACGCGGCGTTCACCGCCATCCGTGCCCGTGGTGCCGAAGCGACCGACATCGTCGTGCTCGTGGTTGCTGCCGACGACGGCGTTATGCCACAGACGGTCGAAGCAATCGATCACGCCAAGGCCGCCGAGGTCCCGATCATCGTTGCCATCAACAAGATGGACCGCGAAGGCGCCGACCCGGACAAGGTCATGTCCCAACTCTCCGAACGTGGCCTCGTGCCCGAAGAGTGGGGCGGCGACACCCAGATGGTGCGCATCTCCGCACTCCAGAACGACAACATCGACGGACTGCTCGATGTCATCACGCTCACTGCCGAGGTCGAAGAGCTCGAAGCTCCCTCGACCGGTCGTGCCGCTGGCGTGGTGCTCGAAGCCAACGTCCAGACCGGTAAGGGCCCTGTGGCCACGATCCTGGTCCAGCAGGGCATCGTTGAAGTCGGCCAGCCATTGGTCGCTGGCGGTACCTGGGGTCGTGTCCGTGCCTTGATCAACGACAAGGGCGAGCGCGTGAAGACCGCTGGCCCATCGACTCCGGTCGAAGTGCTCGGCTTGTCCGACGTGCCTCGTGCCGGCGACGAGTTCGTGATCGCGCAAGACGAAAAGACGGCCGGCAAGGTCGCCGAAACCCGTGCGCACTACCGCCGTGTTGCTGGCCTTGGCCGCGACGCATCGTCGGCTGCGAGCGGTGCTCGTCTCGAAGACCTGTTTGCGGACATCCAGTCGGCCAATGCAGCCAAGCTCGAACTCATCGTTCGTGCCGACATGCATGGCTCGCTCGAGGCGCTCACGCAGAGCCTCATGGGTCTGGAACGTCCCGAGGTCAAGATCCGCATCCTGAGCAGCAACGTCGGCGCTCCGACCGAGAACGACGTGCAGCTTGCTCAAGCCGCAGGCGCAACGATCATTGCGTTCAACGTGCGTCCCGATCGTGGCGTTCGCACCACGGCCGCCCAAGAGAACGTCGAGATCCGTACCTACGAGATCATCTACGACGTCATCGAGGACATCGAACAGGCCGTCATCGGCATGCTCGAGCCCGAGTTCAAGGAAGTTGTCACCGGCGAAGCCGAGGTCCGCGAGGTCTTCCGCATCAAGGGTGTGGGTCTCGTCGCAGGTTGCCTCGTGCAGAGCGGCGTCATCACTCGCAACGACAAGGTTCGCTTCCTGCGAGAGGGCACCGTCATCTGGCACGGCACGCTCACCTCGCTCAAGCGCTTCCAAGACGACGCAACCGAAGTCCGAGCTGGCTTCGAATGTGGTGTTGGTCTCAGCGACATGCAGGACCTCATCCCTGGCGACATCATCGAGACCTACGAAGAGCAGGAGATTCCCCGCACGTAGCGGGTGATCTTCGAACCCACCTGGGCATTTGTACGTACTCGCACTTCGCATCGATCTCCGCTTCCCTTTGAGCCAGTCGCTCAAAGAGAAGCGGGCTTCGCTGCGTCCGATCGTCGACGGTCTGCGCTCCCGGTTCTCGGTGAGCGTGTCCGAAACCGACCACATGGATACGTGGCAGCGCGCCGAGGTCGGTGTCGCACTGGTGAGCGGTGACGTGCACGTCATCGAAGAAGTCGCTGCCGATATCGAACGGTTCGTCTGGTCCCAAGACGCTGAGGTGCTCGAGATCGAGCACCTCTGGCTCGAGACCGACAGCTGACAGCCCGTGCCTGCAAGACCGGAAGTAGCGTGAACCTATGAGTCGTCGAACCAGCCGTGGTGGCCGAGGAAACAGTCGAGGTGGTCGTGGTGGCCGCGGCGGCAACGTCCGGACCGATCGGATCGGCTCGACGCTGCGCGAGATCATCGCCGACGAGCTGACGCGCATCGACGATGACAGCGTCGCGTACGTCACCGTCACCGAGGTCGAGGTCGACAACGAACTCACCAAAGCACGGGTGTTCCTGTCGAGCCTGGATCTCGCCGAAGAAGACGTCGACGGCGTGCGTGCTCACGAAGGCCGCATCAAGAAGGCCATCGCTCGTCGAGCACGGATCCGTCGAGTGCCCGATCTTGAGTTCCACGTCGACCCCGGGTTGATTGCCGGCACCCGAGTCAACGACATCTTGATGGGGCTTGAGCAAGACCGGGTGCTCTCGCCCGACGAAGAAGAAGCAGACGAAGAAGAATGAGCCGTCGCCGCCGCGATCAAGGCGGTCCGTCGGGCTTTGTCGTCGTCGACAAAGAAGCCGGTTGGACCAGCCATGACGTGGTGGCCAAGGCCCGCGGCGTACTCGGTACCCGCAAGGTCGGGCACAGTGGCACGCTCGACCCAGGCGCAACCGGCGTGCTGGTGCTCGGCGTCGGCAAGGGCACACGGCTGCTGCGGTTCATCACCGACCTCGAAAAGACCTATGTCGCCGAGGCCGTGCTCGGGGTCGAGACCGACTCGCTCGACGCAGACGGCGAAGTCACCGTTACCCACGACATGAGCGGCGTCACGATCGACGATGTTCGTTCGGTCGCCCCGCAGTTCGTCGGAGATATCGAGCAGATTCCGCCGATGGTGAGCGCCATCAAGATCGACGGCAAGCGGTTGCACCAGCTCGCTCGAGAGGGCAAAGAAGTCGAACGCAAGCCTCGGCCGGTCACGGTGCACGAACTCACCATCGACGAGGTCGACGGCGAACCGGACATCTTCCGGTTCACGACCCGGTGCTCGTCTGGCACGTATGTCCGCACGATCGCAGCCGACATCGGCGCCGCACTCGGCGGGGGAGCGCACCTGCGCTATCTGCGCCGCACTGCGATCGGCTCGCACACCGAGGACGCAGCGAAGAACCTCGAGCAGGCAGAGCTGATTTCTCTCGCCGATGGCCTCCGGGACTACCCGTCGGTCACGATCGATGACGAGACCGTCGCTCGAGTGCGCAACGGCCAACGGCTTAGCGAAGACGTCCTGACCGGCGATGGGCCGTGGCTACTGCTGGACCCAGCCGGTGAACTCGTCGCCGTGCACGAGAGAGTCGAAGGCGGCCGCATCAAGCCAGCCGTCGTCATTCCGGTCGACGAGCCCCCGAAGGAACCGGAGCCGACCGACCAGTCACCGACTGCCTAGGCGGGACCGTTAGCCCGGGGTTCCGGAATCCCGATTAGCGCTACGAGCTCCGAGCCCGAGCAGTGCACCGACCGCGAAGAGTGCGGCGGCAACGAGGGCGATGAGCAGTGCTTGGTTCGAACCCTCGGCCGGGAGTGGCGGCAAGGGCGTGGGCGAAGCGGTCTCGGATGCAGCGTCTGCGCTCGTCTCTGGGTCTGGTTGAGCAACATCGCCGTCGGTCGATGCTTCTGCCTCGGGCGCGGTGTCGTTCGAGGAAGCGTCATCCGAGGGAGCGTCATCGGACACCGCCTCGTCGGACACCGCCTCGTCGGACGCGACCCCGTCGTCAGTGCCAATCGAATCGTTGTCCGGATCGACAGCGTCGCCTTCGACGCGGCCACCTCGCCCGTCGGCGTCGGCGTCAGCGCCCACGTCTTCGGTGGCAGGTTCTTCAGCGGCACCGTCTTCAGCAGCACCGTCTTCAGCAGCACCTTCTTCGGTAGCGCTGTCGTCGCCAGGATCGGTTTCTTCACCGCTGCCGGCGTCGTTGGAATCGCCCGCGTCAGTCGCTGCATCGTCTGCCGTCGCGTCAGGGTCCTGGGACGTCGGGTCGTCGGATGCGACGTCGGTGGTGTCTTCGGGCGTCGGTTCGGGCGTCGGCTCGACCGTTGGTTCCGGCGTCGGCGTCGCGGTCACCACCGTTGGCGGCACAGGCGCTGACCCCACGGTGATCGTTCCGGGCTGGGTCGTGCCCGTGAGCCGTTCGCTCACCGGATCTGCGGCGACGCTGATGGCGATGGTCGGCGTTCCGTTGCCCGCGACCTGGCCCCCTCGAAGCGTGATCCGGCAGAGATCGGTCGTTGTCGCCCAACCGGTGACTTCGAACGCCGAAAAGCGAACTTGGTTGCCGTCGACCTCGCAGAAACCGTTCACGAGCGGCTCGGTTGCCGCAAGGAACACCACATCGGGAAACTCGACCGTGATGGTGAGCGCGGCGACGATTGCACCGGTTGGTTCGACCTGCATCACGGTCGTTGTCGTTTCCGTGGGCTCGACCTCGACCGGCGGTATGACGATGACGAGGTCGCTGTCCTGGGCCGAAGCGGTAGGTGAGAGGGCACCCAAGAGCCCAACGAGCACGAGGAACGCAGCCGCGAACACGGCAACAGCGGTAGGGATCAAGGGCAGAGGCCGTACAAGGCGCATAGGAATGTTGTCGGCGACGAGACAGTCTTCTTCAGCCGATGCGCCAAATCTAGCGGTCGTAGAAACCGGCCAGCATGCGGCGGCCGCCAGCGCACGGCCCGAAGGCGTGGATCGGGTATTGCGCCAGTAGCCTCTCCAGGTCAGGCATACGCCTGTCACCTGCTGCGAAGCAAGGCGCACCACCAGGTTGGTCACGCCCAAGGGATACGTCCGCTGGGAATGATGAACGGGATGGTGGGCCGGGTCCGACACCCGAGAGTGAAAGAGCACCACCATGGCTGCAAACCTGCCCCCCAAGGCCGACACAATCGCAAAGCACGCACGTTCCGAAGGCGACACTGGTTCGCCCGAGGTTCAGATTGCGCTGATGACCGATCGCATCGTCCACCTCACCGAGCATCTCAAGGTCCACAAGAAGGACCACCACAGCCGTCGAGGCTTGTTGATGCTCGTGGGTCAGCGCCGCCGGATGCTCGACTACCTCGCGGGCATCGACATCGAGCGCTACCGCTCGATCATCGGTGAACTCGGACTGCGCCGCTAAGCGGGTCGAAACCAAGCACAAATGCGGCCACGTTTGCTGGGGTCGCCATCCAAACTCTGAAGAATGATCCGCCGCTGGCCGTCGGTCAGCTGCAATCATTTTCTCCGCCGACTGAGTTGGTGGACAGTGGAGACTGTCTCATTCGCACTCGCAGCGTCGTCGCTGCGCTCCTTGGACTGCTCTGCGGATCTGTTGCTGAACAGGTTCGCTCGCTCTTCATGAAGAGCTGAAATGAGACCGTGCCTACTGGTCACTAGCTCCGGCATCGATGCTCAAGGTGAGCATCAACCTGATGAATGGCTGTCGTCATGTGACGATGGCCGAGGAGACATGATCAAATGACCGAAACGAAGAGCGTTTCACAACCGATTCAGGGTGACGAAGACAAAATCTTCACCCTTGAATCTGGCCGTATGGCCAACCTTGCCGGTGGTTCCGTTATCGCAACCATGGGTCGTACCCAGGTGCTGGTGACCGCTACCGGTGCGAAGCAGGCCCGCGAAGGCGCCTCCTTCTTCCCCCTGACCGTCGACGTCGAAGAGCGCATGTATGCCGCGGGCAAGATCCCCGGCTCGTTCTTCCGCCGCGAAGGTCGGGCCAGCGAGCAGGCCATTCTGGTCTGTCGCCTGATGGACCGCCCACTGCGCCCGAACTTCCCCGACGGGTTCCGCAACGAGGTCCACATCATCGCCACGGTGCTGGCTGCCGACCAGGCAAACCAGTACGACGTGCTCGCACTCAACGCTGCTTCGGCTGCACTGATGCTCAGCGACATTCCGTTCGACGGCCCACTCGGTGCCGTGCGCCTCGGTTACTCGACCGACGGTGAATGGGTGCCATTCCCCACCTACGAAGAAGGCAGCGAAGGCACCTTCGAGATCGTTGTTGCCGGTCGCGAGACCGCCAGCGGCGACATCGCGATCTCGATGGTCGAAGCTGGCGGCGTTGCTGGTTCGATTCAGAAGTACGAAGCCGGCGCCCCCAAGGTCAACGAGACCGTGCTCGGCGAAGGCCTCGAAGCCTCCAAGCAGTGGATCCGTCAGGCAATCGAGCTTCAGAAGGAACTCGTTGCTGTCGCTGGCGGCAAGCCAAAGATGGACTACACCGTCACCGCTGACACGACCGACGAGGTCTTCGAAGCAGTTGCCGCCGTTGCCACCGACCGCGTCAAGGAGGCAATGACCATTGCCGACAAGATGGAACGTCAGGCAGCCGAAGGCGCAATCAAGACCGCGGTCCGCGAAGAACTCGCTGACCACGATCCTGACCTGATCGGCGGCGCGCTTCGCAAGCTGACCAAGAAGGTCGTGCGCGATCGCATCCTGAGCGAGGGCGTCCGCATGGACGGCCGTGGCCCAGCTGACATTCGCCAGCTCACCTCTGAGATCGGCGTCGTGCCGACCGCTCACGGTTCCGGTCTGTTCCAGCGTGGCGACACGCAGGTACTCAACGTGACCACCCTTGGTACTGGCCGCATGGACCAGATGATCGACGGCATCGACCCGACCGATCGCAAGCGCTACATGCACCACTACAACTTCCCGCCTTACTGCACCGGTGAGACCGGCTTCATGCGTGGACCGAAGCGCCGCGAGATCGGCCACGGTGCCCTCGCGGAACGTGCACTCGTTCCCGTGATCCCCGACTTCGAAGATTTCCCGTACACCTACCGTCTGGTGTCCGAGGTCATGGCTTCGAACGGCTCGAGCTCGATGGCTTCGGTCTGTGGCTCGTCGCTGTCGCTGATGGATGCTGGTGTGCCAATCGCTGCACCGGTTGCCGGTATCGCGATGGGTCTCATCCACGAGGGTGACCAGTACATCCCGATCACCGACATCCTCGGTGCCGAAGATGCCATGGGCGACATGGACTTCAAGGTCTGCGGTACGTCCGACTTCGTGACGGCCCTTCAGATGGACACCAAGATCGACGGCATTCCTGCCGACGTTCTTGCCGCTGCTCTCCAGCAGGCACTCGAAGCTCGCATGCAGGTGCTTGAGTCGATGGCGAGCGCCATCGCTGAGCCCCGCGCCGAGGTCAACGAGAACGCTCCGCAGATCATCAGCTTCGAGATCCCGATCGACAAGATCGGCGAGATCATTGGCCCTAAGGGCAAGGTCATCAACGCCATGCAGGCCGAGACCGGCGCTGACATCAGCGTCGACGACGATGGCATGGTCGGCGTTGTGTCGATCGCTTCGTCGGATCGCAACGCAGTGGCCGAGGCCGAGCGTCAGGTCAAGCTGATCCTCGACCCACCGACCCCAGAGATGGGCGTCACCTACGCCGGCAAGGTCGTGAATATCACGAACTTCGGCGCCTTCGTCAACATCCTTCCGGGCCGCGATGGTCTCGTTCACATCTCGAAGATCGGTGGCAAGCGCCGCATCGACAAGGTCGAAGACGAGGTCAGCCTCGGCGACACGATGGACGTCATCGTCGAAGACATCGATCCGAACGGCAAGATCAGCCTGATGCCAGCCGAGTTCGCTGACGAACTCCAGAGCGGTGGCAGCGACGACAGCGGCGACCGCGAGTCCTCCGGTGGCGGCGGCCGCAACCGTGACCGTGACCGTGGTGGTCGTGGCGATCGCGGTGGCCGTGGCGGCGACCGTGGTGGCCGTGGTGGTCGCGACGGTGGTGACCGTGGCGGTCGTAACCGTGATCGTGGTGGCCGTGGTGGTCGCGACGGCGGTGACCGTGGCGGTCGTGGTGGCGACGGTGGTGGCGACAAGCGCACCTCCGGCGACGTCGAAGTCGTTTCGTTCAACGAGATGTTCGACGCCGAGCAGTCGGATCGCTACGGCGATCTCTAGCCAGATCACCTCCTAGGAGAAGTAAGAGTCGAATGACGATCAGGGTCGGTGTCCTCGGAGCCGCCGGACGCATGGGCGTTGCGGTGTGCGATGCCGTTCACGCCGACCCTGATTTGTCACTCGTCGCTGCATTCGATCCTCACGCAGGCGCTGATAGCGAGCTGCATGGGGTTCCAGTCGTGAATTCGATCGACGACCTGTTGGCCGCTGAGCCGCAGGTCGTTGTCGATTTCACCGTTGCCGAAGCCGCCCGGGTCAACCTGCCCCGGGTCGCCGAAGCTGGTGTGCATGCCGTCGTCGGCACCACCGGATTCGAAGACGCCGATCTCGACATGCTCCGAGGTGTCTTCACCTCGTCGAGCTGCCTGGTCGCCGCAAACTTCGCCATCAGTGCCGTGCTGATGATGCGCTTCGCAGAGCTCGCCGCGCCCTTGTTCGACACCGCCGAGGTCATCGAGCTGCACCACGACAACAAGATCGATGCGCCGTCCGGAACTGCGACGGCGACCGTCGAACGGATGGCCGCAGCATCAGACCAGTGGGCACCGGACCCAACCCAGCACGAGGTCTACCCGGGTGCTCGAGGCGGCGAAGGTCCCGGCGGCATCCGAGTTCATTCGGTCCGCATGCGCGGCATGGTCGCCCATCAAGAAGTCATCTTCGGTGCGCTTGGACAGAGCCTGACGATTCGCCAGGACAGCTACGACCGCACGTCGTTCATGCCCGGTGTCGTCCTGGCATGCAAGCGCATTGCCGATTATCCCGGTCTGACGATCGGTCTCGACGAGCTGCTGGACATCTGAGCGAGCTGGATATCGACGTGAACGAGGCCACCGAGGCCGAGTGGGGATTTCTGCGATCTCCGAAGTGGATCGTCTCCCATGTCGCCGTGTTGGCGCTCGTGTTGGCGATGATCGCGGCCGGCCTCTGGCAGATCAATCGACACGGCGAGCGTGCCGACCGCAACGATCTCGTTCGGGCACGTTCTGAGCTAGCTGCGGTGGACATCGCAACGGTCGCCCCGGCCGGAGCTGACGCTTCGATTGGCGATAGCGAACAGTTTCGCCGGGTCTCGGCGACCGGCGAGTTCCGCCTCGAAGACGAAGTGCTGATCCGCAATCGCACGTTCGATGGCGCCCCCGGGTGGTGGGTGCTGACTCCGTTCATCCTCGAAGACGGTTCTGCGGTCGCCGTGAATCGCGGCTGGATCCCCGCCGGCTTTAGCGCCGAAGAAGCCCGTCCCGAGACGGCACCACCGAGCGGCATGGTCACCATCGTCGGGTTCGTGCAACCGGCCCGACAGGCCGAGGGCTTCCAGGTCGCCGACCCTGCCGACGGGGTGCTGTCGAGCTTGGCTCGACCCGATGTTGAGCGACTGGCCCAACAGCTCGACTACCCGCTCTCACCGGTCGTCTTCCAACTCGCGCCGGACGGCTTCGGCGAACGTTCGGGCGACGAGCTGCCGTTCACCCTCGGCCTGCCTGAGCTCGATGCTGGCCCACACGCCAGCTATGCAGCGCAGTGGTTCATCTTCACCACGATCGCGCTCGTCGGCTATCCGCTGATCCTGCGGCGAGTCTCACGCGGCCAAGCCGCCTCGCTCCCCGAGGACTAGGTCACCCGGGCGGGGCCGCGCGATCGACTCTCCGAACGGCATCGACGACCCGGTTGAGGCAGTCGTTCGGATCTGGCACCTCGGCCATCTGGTGGTTGAGCTGAGGTCGCCACGCGTCGACGACGGTTGGCGTGATGCGATGGTCCAAGACGCGAGCGCCAATGCGCACGCCACTGACATGCTCGGTCAAATCGATCGACCGCTCCGTAATCGCCTCAGCTCTCGCAAGCGCATCAAGATCGACAAGATCGCGAGGCGCTTGGCGTTGATGCCATGCCATGAGCTTCATGGCGGCGAAGCCCTCGGGCGTGGGCACGGTGAGTTGGGCGCTTGTGGGAAGGTCCGAGTAGCGAAGATCGACCGCTGTCGGCGCAGTCGGAATCGCTTCTTCACGAATGCGAGGCTCGACGAGTTGCACCTTGATCGAACGCGCTGCGGCGGTAAGCAAGGCCGAGACCATTCGATCCCGAGCGGCGGCAGCCGACCACTCCAAGTCGGCAAACTCTCGCCGCAACAGTTGGCGGAGACGCAGCGGGATGGCTTCGGTGGCCGAGTCGAAGTCGCTGACGAGTAGGTCGACGTCTTCGGAGTATCGGAGGTCAGGGCACCAGGTCCGACAGAGCGCTGTGCCGCCGTAGAACGTGAGTGGTACCTCGTCCTGGATTGTCGAAAGCGCATGCAGGACGTGGCTGATCATCCAGTCACGCCATACCTGCGCATCGGGCACGCCATCGCGAGCGGCGCGCTCCTCGATCTCGCTGCGCTCAATCATCGGCTTGCGACCTCGGTGCTCGGACGCGCTCGAATGCGCTTTTGCGGCGGAAGTCGTGCGCGATTCGTTCGGCGAGCGCCCAGTCAGCCTTTGCGGCGAGCAGCCCGATTGCCTCGTCGCGGTCACTCGCGATCATCGGCCATTTGGGGGCATGAGCTGCGAGATCGAGCATCGTCATCTCGGTACTTGTCACGAGTCCAGAGGCAAGGTCGCTTTGGATCCGCACGACGTCCATCTGATCTATCTCGCGCCGGTACGTGCGCACGGTGCCCATCACCGTGTCGATATCTCGAGGGCGGGTCGAGGGGTACGACACCGTTGCGATGCCGAGGGCCCTTGGCACTGCGCCGTGGACTCTCGCTGCCGAAGGGCCCACGAGGGCCACTGCAGTGGGGCCGAATTGGGCGGTTGCGATGCCGAGCGCGATGCGTTCAATGTTCGGCCGCCACTCCGGTTCGGGCTTGCGGTGTCGCTCGGGGACAAGCATGTAGTGCCCGTGAGCGACCCGGAGAATGGCGCCGTTTTCTTCGAGGCGAGCGAAGTCCTGCTTCGCATACGGTTCGTCGAAATCGCGAATTCGGAACACATCTCGGTCAAAACGAGCGAGTGTTTGCGCATCCACCCCCCAAATTTATACGGAAAGAAGGTTCCTGAACCTACTTTGCGTATAACTTTTCGATCAGCTGGTGCTCGTAGGTCGGCAATCGGCAGCCGAACCCTGCCAAGTCGGGGTCAGAGGCAAACGTCAGGGCCCCGAAGCGGTAGCCCGATAGGCTCGGCTGCCGTGGGAGATCAAAACGCACTTCGCGTCATGCACGCACTCCGTCTCAAGGGTTTCGCGGACACTCCGGTGATCGCCGAGGCCGCCGAACTCGACGAGGCCACTGCCAAGCAGGTCTTGGAGTCCTTCGCCGAGCAAGAGTTCGCCAAGTACCGCGAAGGTCGCATGACTGGCTGGATGCCGACGCCTGCGGGCCGCGCCCACGGCGAAGCCCTGCTGGCTGAAGACCTCGATGCTGCCGGTAAGCGTGGCGACCTCGATGCGCTCTACCGCCGCTTCCTCGAATACAACCAGGGCTTCCTGGGACTCTGCACCGAATGGCAGACCCGCATGGTCGACGGTGAGCAGATCATCAACGATCACACCGACGCCGAGTACGACGCCATGATCATCGGCCGCCTCGCCGACACCGACGCGGCGATGCAGCCGATCTGTGCGGACCTCGGAGCGCTGCTCCCACGGTTCGGTTCCTACGCCCCGAACTTCGCCGCCGCACTCGCCAA